>NZ_JBHXRM010000008.1:0-207325 GCF_042716895.1 Streptomyces sp. NPDC058653
CGGGGCATCCCCTCCACCGTCCGCACGTGGTCGGCGAGCGTGACCGGCGGACGCCGGCCGCCCGCTCACTCCACGGCCAGCAACCCCTCGCGCAGCCGTCCGGTGATCCGGGACAGCAGTCGCGACACATGCATCTGGGAGACGCCGAGCTCCCGCCCGATCTCCGACTGCGTCATCTCCGCGCCGAACCGCATCTGGAGGATCCACTTCTCGCGGTCGTCCAGTTCGTCGATCAGCGGCTTGAGCGCCTGTACGTTCTCCGCGACCTCCAACTGCGCGTCGGGCGCGCCGAGTCGGTCGGAGAGGGGCGACGAGGACTCCACGCTGTCGTCGGAGGGCATGTCGATCGAACCGGCCGTGTAGCCGTTGCTCGCGACGACGCCTTCGATGACCTCTTCGGTGTCGAGGTCGAGATACTCCGCGAGTTCGGCCGTGGTCGGGGCGCGGTCCAGCCGCTGCGACAGTTCGTCCGTCGCCTTGGCCAGGTCGATCCGCAGCTCCTGAAGACGGCGCGGCACATGGACGGCCCAGCTCGTGTCCCGGAAGAAGCGCTTGATCTCACCGACGATGTAAGGGACGGCGAAGGTCGCGAACTCCACCTCGCGGCTGAGTTCGAAGCGGTCGATCGCCTTGATGAGGCCGATGGTGCCGACCTGGACGATGTCCTCCATCTGGTCCGAGCGGTTGCGGAAGCGCGTCGCCGCGTACCGCACCAGGGCCAGGTTGAGTTCGATCAGGGTGTTGCGGACGTACTGGTGCTCGTGGGTGCCTTCCTCCAGCTCCGCCAGCCGGACGAAGAAGACCCGGGAGATCTCCCGTGCGTCCTTGGGGGCCACGTCTCCTGGGCATTCCACATACGGAAGCCCCAATTCCGCCATATCGGCCTGATGGGTTCCGTACCGAGTGGTGTCGGTCGGGACTGCGCTCGCCGTGGCCACTGTGTCCTCCCCTGCTCTCTTGGACAGTGCACAGCGCGTGTACCCAGACCCAACCCGCTCATGTCCCCCAGATCGTGACCGGGATATGCCAATCGGGGTCGACGGGGCCCGAGGAGCGCCGCCACGGCTCGTACAAGACGGAAAGTTGCCTGGTCAGAGGGGGTGGGCGCAGGGACTCGAACATCGATTGCCGGGCGGCAGATTTTTTTCGGAACCGCCCGGCCCGGTCCCTAACTCCAGCTCGCGTGGAGGGGCTTGCCCTCCGCGTAACCCGCCGCGCTCTGCACACCGACGATCGACTTCTCCGCGAACTCCTCCAGCGAGTTCGCCCCGGCGTAGGTGCACGCGGACCGGACCCCGGCGATGATCGAGTCGATCAGGTCCTCGACACCCGGCCGCGCCGGGTCGAGGAACATCCGCGAGGTCGAGATGCCCTCCTCGAAGAGCGCCTTGCGGGCCCGTTCGTACGCCGACTCCTCGCTCGTACGGTTCCGTACGGCGCGCGCGGACGCCATGCCGAACGACTCCTTGTAGAGCCGTCCGTCGGCGGCCTGCTGGAGGTCGCCGGGCGACTCGTACGTACCGGCGAACCAGGAACCGATCATCACGTTCGACGCGCCGGCGGCCAGCGCCATCGCCACATCGCGCGGGTGGCGGATTCCGCCGTCGGCCCAGACGTGCTTGCCGTACTTCCTCGCCTCGGCCGCGCACTCCAGTACGGCGGAGAACTGCGGCCGGCCGACGCCGGTCATCATGCGGGTGGTGCACATGGCGCCGGGGCCGACACCGACCTTGACGATGTCGGCGCCCGCCTCGACGAGATCGCGCACTCCCTCGGCGGCCACGATGTTCCCCGCGACGACCGGCACCCTCGGGTCGAGAGCCCGCACGGCCCTGATCGCCGTGAGCATCGACTCCTGGTGGCCGTGCGCGGTGTCGACGACGAGGGTGTCGATGCCCGCGTCGAGAAGCTGCTTGGCCTTGCCCGCGACGTCGCCGTTGATCCCCACGGCGGCGGCGATACGGAGCCGGCCCTCCGCGTCGGTGGCGGGCGTGTAGAGCGTGGCGCGCAGGGCGGCCTTACGGGTGAGGATGCCGATCAGTCCGCCCTCGGCGTCGACGGCCGGGGCCAGCTTGCGGTTGGCGCCGTCGAGCCGGTCGAACGCCTCGGCCGGGTCGATGTCGGCGTCGAGGAGGAGCAGGTCCTTCGACATGACCTCGGAGAGCTGGGTGAAGCGGTCGACCCCGGTCAGATCGTGCTCGGTGACGACGCCGACGGGGCGCCGCCCCTCGTCCACCACCACTCCGGCGCCGTGCGCCCGCTTGGGCAGCAGGGAGAGGGCGTCACCCACGGTCTGTGCCGGGGCGAGGACGATCGGGGTGTCGAGCACCAGATGCCGGCTCTTGACCCAGGAGACGACGTCGGTGACGACCTCGATCGGAATGTCCTGCGGGATGACGACGAGTCCCCCGCGCCGGGCGACGGTCTCCGCCATCCGTCGGCCCGCGATCGCGGTCATGTTGGCGACGACGAGCGGGATGGTGGTGCCGGTGCCGTCGGGGGCGGTGAGGTCCACGCCCTGCCGGGAGCCGACGGCCGAGCGGCTCGGCACCATGAACACATCGTCGTACGTCAGGTCGTACGGCGGCTTCAGATCATTGAGGAAACGCATAGGGACTCTCTCACCTGCGGTCGATCGGAAGGGCGGGTGGGGAGTCAGCCCCGACCGGTGAGGGTCCCGGCTGCGGCTCCTACGTCATCATCGCCGATGGCGGGCGCTTTGGGCGAACCGGCGGAGTGCTTTCCGTATCATCGGCCGACCGGCGTCGATGCCGTTCGTAGCTTTCGTGGCTCGTGGTTCTCGGGGCCTTCGTAGCCCTCGTGGCCCTCGTGGCCTTGCGGGGCGTCGGGCCTCGGCCGAGGGCGCCGTGAGCCGCGGGCGGGGGATCTACTCGCCGTCGGGGTCCGCGCGCTCCAGGGCCGGGCGCGGGCCGGGCTCGAACTCGTTCAGCAGGAAGTCCGCCGCCGCGGTGTCGGTGACCAGGCTCGTCACCAGTCCGGACCTCAGGACGGAGCCGATGGCCGCGCCCTTGCGCTGGCCCCCGGCGATCGCGACGACCTCGGGGATACGGCGCAGCCGGTCGGCCTCGACGGTGATGCACCGCTCGCCCAGGTCGCGTCCGACCCGTCGGCCCTCCGCGTCGAAGAGGTGCGCGGACATCTCGGCCTCGACGCCGAGGGACGCGTAGTGCGAGCGCTCCTCGTCGGTGAGCATGTCGTGGACCGTGGAGATCCCCGCCTCCCAGGAGCCGATGGAGACGGCGGCGACGGTCACCTTGTCGAAGTAGTCGAAGGCGCGGGCGATACCGGGCTGGGCGCGCAGAGCCGCCGCCGTCGCCGGGTCGGGCAGCAACATCGGGGCGTAGATCGGGTGCGCCTCGCCGCCGGAGACCTGGGCGGCGCGCCGTACGGCCTCGACCGAGCCGCGCTCGGCGGTGCCCGCGTCGTACACGCCGGTCAGCTGGACGACGGTGCACGGCGGCAGCCGGTCGAGGGCCGCAGCCATGTGGATGGTGGAGCGGCCCCAGGCGAGGCCGAGGATGTCGCCCTCCACGACCAGCTCGCCGAGGAGGTCGGCGGCGACCTCGCCGAGGTTCTCGGGGTCGGGCGACTCGTCGGCGGTCTCGGCGGGCGACTCCACGACGACGGCGTGCCGCAGCCCGTAGCGGGCGCGCAGGGCGTCGGATCGCTCGGCGTCCAGTTCGGCGGGGACGCGGATCTCGATGCGCACGAGATCGCGTTCGAGGGCGGTCTCCAGGACCCGGGCCACCTTGAAGCGGCTGACGCCGAACTCCTCGGCGATCTGGATCTTGGACTTGCCCTCCAGATAGAAGCGCCGGGCCATGGCCGCCGCCTGCACCAATTCCGCGGGTCCCATGCGCAGGGCCGGCCGACCCGCCGACATACCAGGCACCGCGATCTCCTCACTGCTGTTCACACTGGACGCGCTCTCATCCTGTCAGATTCGGCGGTCCTTGATCAGCCCGGTTGGGCGGCGTTCATTTAGCTGTGGCCAGGTGGCCGTGTGAAGTTGTGGGTCAGTGGGCGCATGCCCAGCCGGCCGAGGCGGTCGCCTCGTCGGCCTGGTGGCGCAGCATTCGTACGGCCGCCGCCGGGTCGTCCGTCCCGTACACCGCGGAACCGGCGACGAAGACATCGGCGCCCGCGTCGGCGCACCGTTCGATCGTTTCGGCGGAGACACCGCCGTCGACCTGGAGCCAGAGCTCCAGACCGTGCTTGGAGATCAGCTCCCTGGTGCGGCGGATCTTGGGCAGCATGATGTCCAGGAAGGCCTGGCCGCCGAAGCCGGGCTCCACGGTCATGATCAGCAGCATGTCGAGCTCGGGAAGCAGGTCCTCGTACGGCTCGATCGGCGTCGCGGGCTTCAGTGCCATCGACGCGCGGGCGCCCTTGGCGCGGATCTCGCGCGCCAGCCGTACGGGGGCGGCGGCGGCCTCCACGTGGAAGGTGACGGAGCCGGCTCCCGCCTCGACGTACCGCGGCGCCCAGCGGTCGGGCTCCTCGATCATCAGATGGCAGTCCAGCGGGGTCTCCGTCGCGCGGGCGAGTGCCTCGACCACCGGCACACCGAGGGTCAGATTGGGCACGAAGTGGTTGTCCATGACATCGACGTGGAGCCAGTCGGCGCCCTCGACGGCTCGCGCCTCTTCGGCCAGTCGTGCGAAATCGGCGGACAGGATGCTGGGGTTGATCTGGGCCATGTGCCAAGCCTGCCATGCTCCGGGCGGCTTCCCCGCCCGTTCTCGGCCCCTTCCCGGCCCGATGTGCGGCATCGGGCCGGAGGGAGGGGCACAGTCCGCGCAAACCTCGCGATTCAGCGGGACAGTCGCTGTCCTCGGGCGGGCCGTGGGCCCGATGCGCCGTTGACTCTCCCTCCGTGGGAGACCCGAGAGTGGCCGTATGCGCAACGACACCGCACCCGAACCTCCGGAATTCGGCATCGGCGAGCTCGCCGCCCGCACCGGTCTGCCGGTCAAACTCGTCCGCCACTGGTCGGATCTCGGCATCGCGCCGCCGGCCGGCCGCTCGCCGTCCGGCTACCGGAAGTACGGCCCGGAGGCCGTGGCCCGGCTCGACCTCGCCCGCACGCTCCGCGAGCTGGGTCTCGGTCTGCCCGAGATCCGGAGCGTGCTCGACCGGGAGCGGGGCCTCGCCGAGACGGCGGCCGTCCACGCCGACGCGCTCGAAGCGCGGATCCGTACGCTCCGGCTCCAGCAGGCGGTGCTGCGCTCGGCCGGGCGGCGCGGGTCGACGGCCGAGGAGCTGAGGGTGCTGACCGAGCTGGCGCGGATGTCGGCGGCCGAGCGCGAGGA
This sequence comes from Streptomyces sp. NPDC058653, assembly GCF_042716895.1. Lineage (NCBI taxonomy): Bacteria > Bacillati > Actinomycetota > Actinomycetes > Kitasatosporales > Streptomycetaceae > Streptomyces > Streptomyces sp. NPDC058653. The sequence continues at coordinate 5,334 of NZ_JBHXRM010000008.1, forward strand.
GACCGTCCGCTCCTTCGTGACGGGTGCGCTGAACGGGATCGACGCGCCCGGCTACCGCGGCGCCCTGCTGGCCGCGATGCCCGAGCTGCCCGCCGATCCCACGGCCGAGCAGGTCGACGCGTGGTTCGAGCTCAGTTCCCTGGTCCGCGATCCGGCGGTGTCGGCGGGGCTGCGCGGGATGGCCGCGTACGCCGCCGAGCACTCCCCCTCGGTGTACGAGGAGGACCAGGTGCGGGAGGCCGAGCGGGTGACGGACTTCTGGGTACGGACGGTGTCGGCGGCCCTGGCGCAGGGGCTTCCTGCGGACTCGCCCGCGGCGGACGAGGTGGTCGCCGCGGTGGTCGCCGAGTGGCTGCCCGCCCAGAAGGGCACGCCGGGGGCCGACGGGAGCGTACCGGCGGCGGACGGCACGGAGGCGCGCGGGCTGCTGCTGGCGCAGCTGGAGATGGCGTCCGATCCCGGGGTCGAGCGGTACTGGCAGCTGACCTGCCTCATCAACGGCCTGCCGGTACGGCCCGGTCTGGCGGCGGCGGGCGAGTGGCTGATGACGGCCCTGCGGGCGAATCCGGCGCCGGGGGCGCTCGCCGCCCGGCACGAGGCCCTCTACGGGAGCGCTCCTTCCCAGGAGGGGGACGTGGCGGAGTTCCTGCGGCCGGACCGGATCGTGGAGACCTGCGCAACGGTGCTGGGCGAGGTCGAGAAGCTGGTGGCGGGCGTCGGTCCGGACCGGTTCGGCGATCGCACGCCGTGCGCGGGGTGGGACGTACGCGCGCTGCTCGACCATCTGGTGTGGGAGAACCTGATGTGGACGGGACTGGCGACGGGCGCCCCGCCGGAGGCCGGCCCCGAGGCGGACCATCTGGGCACGGACCATGTGGCCGCCTTCCGGGAGGCCGCCGGGAAGACGCTGACGGCGTTCCGCAGGCCCGGGTTGCCCGAGGAGCGCTTCGGTCCCGCCCCCGGCTGGCGGATGGTGGAGCAGCTGCTCATCGAGATGCTGGTCCACGGCTGGGACCTCGCGCGAGCGACGGGGCAGCCGACCGGTTTCGCGCCGGGGATCGCCGCCGCCGTACTGCCGTCGGTGCGGGAGATCTACGGCTCGCTCCCCCGGACGGCGGGCGGTTCGTTCGCACCCGAACAGCGTGCGCCGGAGCACGCCGACGGGAACGACCGGCTGGCGGCGTATCTGGGCCGCGACGTCCTCCGGGGAATGCCTTTGCGCGTGCCGCCGTCCGGATGATGGGGTGCCACGGTGACCGACCACGACGAGACGGCGGGCCTCCGGCCACGGGCGCTGGCCTGGGTGAACCGGCACCTGGAGGCCGGCGAACGGATCGTGGGCAGCGAGGCGCTGCACGGCGGCATCACCGCCGAGATGCGGAGGCTCACCGTCGCCGCGCCCGACGGCGGCAGCCGGTACCTGGTGCTGCGGACCTTCGTCGACGTGGAGCACGCCGAGGACTCGCTGGACCGGGAGGCCGGCGCCCTGACCCAGCTCGCGGGGACCGGCGTGCCGGCTCCCGGGCTGGTCGCGGTGGATCCGACCGCCGCGCACGGCGAGTACCCGTCGCTCCTCATGACGCATCTGGCGGGCCGGACGGTCCTGGATGACGAGGCGGTGGAGAAGCGCGTCCCGCTGCTGGCCCGTCAGCTCGTGGCGATCCACGCGCTGCGGCCCGTCGAGCGGCCCGGGAGGTACGTGACGTCGACGACCGCCGACACCGTCGTGACCCCCGAGGGCGCCGACGCGGCGGCCTGGGCGGCGGCGGTCGACGTGATCCGCGGGCCCGCGCCGCCGTACGAAGGGCGCTTCCTGCACCGGGACTTCCACCCCGGCAATGTGCTGTTCGACATGCCGCCCTCCGGGCCGGCGGGCGCGCGGATCACCGGCGTCGTCGACTGGGCGGCGGCCTCCTGGGGTCCGGCGGATCTCGATGTGGCGCACTGCTCCACCAATCTGGCGCTGCTGCACGGCCCGGCGTGGGGGATGCGGTTCGCCGAGGCGTACGAGGAGGCCGGCGGGGTCCTGGCGGCGACTTCGGGCGAGCGGCTGTACTGGCTGGTGCGGGACGGGCTGGCGTTCTCCGAGGAAGTGGGGCCGGTGTCGCGGCCGTGGCGGGAGGCGGGGAGGACGGAGCTGACGACGCGCGTGGTGGAGGAGCGGCTGGCCGCCTATGTCACGGAGTTGATGGAGACACTCGGCTGAGTGCCCGTTCCCGGGCCCGGCGGAGCGGCTCTCAGGCCGTACGGCGCAGCAGCGCCAGGTACATCGCGTCCGTGCCGTGCAGATGCGGCCACAGCTGGACGTCGGGTCCCTCGCCCAGCGCCGCGACACCGGGCATCAGCGGCCGCGCGTCGACCCACTCGGCCGCCACGGCGGGACCGCCCCGGCCCTTCAGCACGTCCTCCACGACGGCGCGTGTCTCCGCGGGGTGCGGGGAGCAGGTGGCGTAGCCGACGACTCCGCCCACGCGTACGGCGTTCAGCGCCTCGCGCAGCAGTGAGCGCTGGAGCGGCGCGAAGCCCTCCAGGTCCTCGGGGCGGCGCCGCCAGCGGGCCTCGGGGCGGCGGCGCAGGGCGCCCAGTCCCGTACACGGGACATCGACCAGCACCCGGTCGAAGACGCCGGGCCGCCACGGCGGGCGGGTGCCGTCGGCGCTGATCACCTGGTACGGGCCGGGGTTGCCGGCGAGCGCGCGCTCCACGAGGCGCGCCCGGTGCGGCTGCTTCTCCGAGGCGAGCAGCCGCGCGCCGCGCCCGGCCGCCAGCGCGCCGAGCAGTGCCGCTTTGCCGCCGGGTCCCGCGCAGCCGTCGAGCCACCGGGTGTCGGTGCCCTCCAGCGGCGCGTTGGCGAGCGCGAGGGCGACGAGCTGGCTGCCCTCGTCCTGGACCCCTGCCCGGCCCTCGCGTACGGCGTCGATGGCGCCCGGCTCCCCGCCCTCGGTGAGCCGGACCGCGTAGGGGGACCAGCGTCCGGGCAGGCCGGAGTCCTCGCCCAGGGTGTCGAGCAGTTCGTCGGGCGAGATCCGGCCGGGGCGGGCGACGAGCGTCACCTCGGGGCGCTCGTTGTCGGCCTCCAGCAGGTCCTCGATGCCCGCCCGGCCGCCGCCGAGCGCGTCCCAGAGCGCCGAGACGACCCAGCGGGGGTGCGAGTGGACGACGGCGAGATGGTCCTCGGCGTCCTCGTCGTACGGCGGTGCGACCCGCTCCAGCCAGGCGTCGAGGTCGTCCTTGGCGATCTTCCGCAGGACGGCGTTGACGAACTTCGCCCGCCCGTCGCCGAGCACCACGCGGGCCAGCTCCACGCTCGCCGACACGGCGGCGTGGGTGGGGATGCGGGTGCCGAGCAACTGGTGCGCGCCGAGGGCCAGCACGTCGAGGACGGGCGGGTCGACCTGGCGCAGCGGACGGTCGATGCAGGCGGAGATGATCGCGTCGTAGGTGCCCTGGCGGCGGAGCGTGCCGTAGACCAGCTCGGTCGCGAGCGCCGCGTCGCGCGTGTCGAAATCGCCCGCCTCCCTGGCCTTCTTGAGGAGGGGCGGCAGGACGAGGTTGGCGTAGGCGGCGCGTTCGTCGACGGCCCGCAGCGCCTCGAAGGCGAGGATCCGCACGGGATCCTTCTTGGGACGGCGGTAGGGCTTGGGGGGACGGCGACGGGCCTGCTCGTTCAAAGGTGCTCCGCAGTTGGAAAGGCGCTTCCGCAAAGGTGCTACGCGTGTGGGTCGATCATGCCGCACACCTGCGCGTCACCCGTTCAGCGTACGTCCGCGGCCCCGTCGGCCGCGCCGAGCCGCTCGCCGGGCGCGATGCGGACGCCGCGCGCCCAGTCGGCGGCCCGCATCGGCTTCTTGCCCTGCGGCTGGACCCAGAGCAGTTCGACGGCGTACGAACCGGTCCCGACGTGCACGGAGTTCTTGCCGACGGCGGGCTCCCCCGGCGCCAGGTCGGTGCGGTCGGTCACCGGCGCGAGCTGGATGAGCTTGAGGCGTTCGCCGCGGAAGAGCGTCCAGGCGCCGGGGGCGGGGGTGCAGCCGCGTACGACACGGTCGACGCGCAGCGCGGGCGCGGCCCAGTCGACCCGCGCGTCCTCGACGGTGAGCTTGGGGGCGAGGGTGATGCCTTCGGCGGGCTGCGGTACGGCCTTGAGGGTGCCGTCCTCGATGCCGTCCATGGTCGCGACGAGCAGCCCGGCGCCGGCGAAGGCGAGGCGGGTCAGCAGGTCACCGCTGGTGTCGGTGGGCCGTACGTCCTCGGTGATCACGCCGTACACCGGACCCGAGTCCAGCCCCTCCTCGATGAGGAAGGTGGCGGCGCCGGTCGTCTCGTCACCGGCCATGACGGCGTGCTGCACGGGGGCCGCCCCGCGCCAGGCCGGCAGCAGAGAGAAGTGCAGATTCACCCAGCCGTGGACGGGCACGTCGAGCGCGACCCGGGGCAGCAGCGCCCCGTAGGCGACGACGGGGCAGCAGTCGGGCGCGATCTCCCGCAGCCGGGCCAGGAACTCCTCGTCGCGGGGTTTGGCGGGCCGCAGGATCTCGATGCCCGCCTCTTCGGCGCGCTCCGCGACGGGGCTGGCGACGAGCCTGCGGCCGCGTCCGGAGGGCGCGTCGGGGCGGGTCACGACGGCGGCGACCTCGTGCCGGTCGGAGGCGATCAGCGCGTCCAGGGCTGGGACTGCGACCTCGGGGGTGCCTGCGAAGACGAGCTTCACTGCGGGACTTCCTCGCTCTCTCGTGCGGCTCGGAGCCAGTCGTGCGGGCGGCGGGGTGGCGGCGCGGTCGACGACGGACGGCGCACCAGTCTATGGGCCCGACGGGCGTCGGACGGATGGGGGCGTACGGGAGCCCGCGCGCCCCGCACTTGTGCGTATACGCCCCCGCAGCGTGACCACAACGGCGGGTGGCGCGTTGTCAAGGGAGATTGACCACAAACGGGCCGCCCGGTGCGGCCCGATCCGTTTCAACGCCGGTTCGAGAGGCTTGTTCATGGCCGACCACGCAACCCACGACGCACAAGCCCGGGCAAATCTGCACCTGTTGGTGCGGGACATCGAGCGCGTCCGCCGGCAGGTGGACGCATTGCGCACTCTCACAGCCCAGTTGGGCAACGTCTACCGACCGCGCCGTTCAGGCCCCTCGACGGGCTTCGTCGTCTACGGCCGCGCGCCGGCCCCGACCGTCCGTCTCGCGCAGGAGCTGCGGGACAGTGTCGAGAGCCTGGTGACGGCGGCCGTGGACTTCGATCGCTCGCTGGGCTTCTCGTGGGACGCGGTCGGCTCGGCGCTCGGTGTCACCAAGCAGGCGGTGCACCGCCGTTACGGTACGAGGCGGGCGGCCCAGCAGGCCGCCGCCGCCGAGGGCGACCGCCCGCAGGACGCCGCGCCGCCCCTGGGGGCCCCGGCGCCCGGCGCCGTCCCGGCCGTACCGGCGGCCAGGTCGATGCCACCGCAGCCGACGGTGGCCGCCGCCGCGCAGCCGCTGCGCGAGGAGGCCCGCCCGGGGGCGTTCCCCGGGCCGCGCAACGGCTGACACCGCCGGTCGGGTCGGTCCCGGACACCGGGCGGCGGTGCGGGCGCCCGACGACGGATCGTCCGGCCCGGCCCCGGCCCGGTCAGCCGATGTCCGGGGGATCGATGCGGACCCGGACCGGGTCGCCGCCACCGCGTGCCATACGGCTCGCCTGGGCCGACTTCAGGGCCGCCGCCAGCGCCGCGCCGCTGCCCGGGGGCACCCGCAGCAGCGCGCGCTCCCAGATCTCGCCCGGCGGCGGATCGCCGGTCCTGCGGGGCCGGGCCGGGTCGGTGACCGGCAGCGGTACGGGCCCCAAGACCTCGGCGTCGGGCGGCAGTTCGGCGGAGGCCAGGAACGCGGCGACCGCGTCGGGCCTGCCGGAGACCGCGGCCATCCGGGAGACCGGGGGAAAACCCAGCTCCGCCCGCTCCGCGAGCTCGCGCTGGGCGTGGCCCACCGGGTCCCAGCGCACGAGCGCCTGCACGGGGCGCAGCGTCGGTTCGGCCACGACCACGACCGTGCCGCCGTCGCCCTGGCCCCGAACCAGCGACGCGGCGTGCAGCCAGCGCCGCAGCGCCTCCTCCCCCGCCCTCAGGTCGGGCCGGCCCAGCATCGCCCAGCCGTCGAGGAGAAGCGCCGCCGCGTAGCCGTCCTCGGCCACGGGCTCGGCGCCCGGCGTGCTCACCACCAGCGCGGGGCGGCCGGGCACGGAGTCGAGGATGTGGTCGCGGCCGGACGTACGCACCGGGACCGCCGGGAACGCCCGGCCCAGCTCCTCGGCCGTACGCCGCGCCCCGACGACGCTGGCGCGCAGCCGCGTACCGCCGCACTCCGCGCAGCGCCACGCGGGCTCGTCGCGCCCGCACCAGGCACAGTGCAACTCCCGCTGCCCGGACGCCTCCAGGGGGCCCGCGCAGTGGCGGCAGCGGGCGGGCGCGCGGCAGCGCTCGCAGCCGAGCCGGGGCACATACCCGCGCCGGGGGACCTGGACGAGGACGGGGCCGGTCCTGAGCCCGTCCCTGACGGCCTGCCAGGCGAGGCTCGGCAGCCGGGCCGCGCGCGCGGCCTCGTCGCGTGCCAGCTCGCCGTCGCCGACGGTCCGTACGAGGGGCGCGGCCGTCCGGAACCGCTCACGGTCGGCGGTCAGGGGCAACGCCCAGCCGGTCTCGACCAGTTGGGCCGCCTCCACGGTGCAGCCCGTACCGCCGAGGAGGAAGGCGCACCCTTCGTGGGCGGCGCGCAGCAGCAGGACCTCACGGGCGTGCGGCTGCGGCGCGTGCGGCTCGCTGTGGCTGGAGTCGCCGTCGTCCCAGATGGCGACGAGCCCGAGGTCCCGCACGGGGGCGAACATCGCCGCGCGGGTCCCCACCACGGCCCGGACCGAGCCACGCCGGACGGCGAGCCACTGGCCGTACCGCTTCTGGGGCCCCGCCTCGGCGGTGAGCAGCGCGTGGTGTCCCTCGCCGAGCAGCTCCGTGAGCGCGGTGTCGACGCGCGCCGCCACCCGGCCGTCCGGTACGACGACGAGAGCCCCGCGCCCGGACGCGAGCGTCGCCGCGACCGCCCGCGCCAGCTCCTGGGCCCAGTGCGGCCCCGGCAGGGCGATCCACACCGCTCGCGGGGCGCCGCCGTCGGAGAGCGCCTCCAGGAAGGCCGGCCCCTTCCCGTACCGCTCCCAGGTGCCCGCCTCCGGGCGGCCGGGCGCGGGCAGCGGGCCGGGCGACTCCTTGGCCTCCGCGCGCGCGTTCCTCGGCGGCACGGCCAGTTGCAGTACGTCGGCGAGGCTGCCCGCGTAGCGGTCGGCGACCGCCCGCGCGAGCCCGAGCAGCTCGGCGTCGAGCACCCGCTCCGGGGAGACCACACCGGCCAGCGCGGCGAGCGGTCCCGCGTAGTCGGACTCGGCCCGGCGCTCGACGACGAACCCGTCGATCAACCGCCCGCCCTCGCGCCGCCCGCCGCGCACCTGGTGCGCCCCGGCCCCGAACCGCACCCGCACCCGCACCCCCGGCTGCGCGGCCTCGTCGAGCTCCTCGGGCACGGCGTAGTCGAAGAACTGATCGAGATGCAGCACGCCCTTGTTCACGACCACCCGGGCGACCGGCAGCTCCCCCGCCAACGGCGCCCCTCGCCAGGTCCGCGGCTTGGCCCGGGGCACCTTCGCGGTCCGCACGGTCTCCCGGATGAGCGCGAGCTGCTCCGGCCCGCCGTCCCCGTCACCACCGTCCCCGCCGTCCCCGCCGTCCAGGGCGGACTCCTCCGAGGACTCCTCCCCGGGCGGCTCGTCGGGACGCTCGTCGTCGCTGCTCACAGCCAGATTCTTACCAGACGGCACCGACATCGGGGCTGGTCACCAGGGCGCTCCGGCGCACGGCGACGGGCCCCGACACCAGGGTGTCCGGGGCCCGTCGCCGTCGAAGCGGCTGTGCCGTCCTACAGGCCGACCGCCGTGCGCAGGGCGTCCACGCGGTCCGTGCGCTCCCAGGTGAAGTCGGGCTCCTCGCGGCCGAAGTGGCCGTAGGCCGCCGTCTGGGCGTAGATCGGGCGGAGCAGGTCGAGGTCGCGGATGATCGCGGCCGGACGCAGGTCGAAGACCGTGGTGATGGCCTGCTGGATCTTCTCGACGTCGACCGTGGCGGTGCCGAAGGTCTCGACGAACAGGCCCACGGGCTCGGCCTTGCCGATCGCGTACGCGACCTGGACCTCGCAGCGCGCGGCGAGGCCGGCGGCGACCACGTTCTTCGCGACCCAGCGCATCGCGTAGGCGGCGCTGCGGTCGACCTTGGACGGGTCCTTGCCGGAGAAGGCGCCGCCGCCGTGGCGGGCCATGCCGCCGTAGGTGTCGATGATGATCTTGCGGCCGGTCAGTCCGGCGTCGCCCATCGGGCCGCCGATCTCGAAGCGGCCGGTGGGGTTGACCAGCAGGCGGTAGCCCTCGGTCTCCAGCTTGATGCCGTCCTCGAGGAGCTGCTTGATCACGTGCTCGACGACGAACTCGCGGATGTCGGGTGCGAGCAGCGAGTCCAGGTCGATGTCCGACGCGTGCTGCGAGGAGACGACGACGGTGTCGAGGCGGGTGGCCTTGTCACCCTCGTACTCGATGGTGACCTGGGTCTTGCCGTCGGGGCGCAGGTACGGGATGGTCCCGTTCTTGCGGACCTCGGAGAGCCGGTGGGAGAGCCGGTGGGCGAGGTGGATCGGGAGCGGCATCAGCTCGGGCGTCTCGTCGCACGCGTAGCCGAACATCAGGCCCTGGTCGCCGGCGCCCTGCTTGTCGAGCTCGTCCTCCACACCCCCGACCCGCTTCTCGTACGCGGTGTCGACACCCTGCGCGATGTCCGGGGACTGCGCTCCGATGGAGACCGACACGCCGCAGGAGGCGCCGTCGAAGCCCTTCTTGGAGGAGTCGTAGCCGATCTCCAGCACCTTGTCGCGCACGAGCTTCGCGATCGGCGCGTACGCCTTGGTGGTGACCTCACCGGCCACATGGACCAGACCCGTGGTGATCAGCGTCTCCACAGCGACCCGGGAGGTGGGGTCCTCACGCAGGAGAGCGTCGAGGATCGTGTCGCTGATCTGGTCAGCGATCTTGTCAGGATGACCTTCGGTCACGGACTCCGAAGTGAACAGACGGCGCGACACATCGCTCCCTGGGGTTGCAGCGGCTGCTGGCTAGATCCTTGTCGGAACGACCGGAGGAGCTGCGCCCCGTCGTCGTTCCTGGGCCAGTTTATCCGCCCTGTCGCCCAGAAGGTCCAGGCGTCTCGGACTCTGGGAGTCGAGTTGAGGCGCTCACTCCGTCCTGCGTTACGCCGATCGCCCCCCATCCCGACCTGGAAGACCTGGTTTGGGCTATTTTTGGCCACCCGGAAGAGGGAACCAAGAATTAACTTTCCGTTCGTCTAGACGGACCCGAGCGAGGGTACGACCAGGTCCCAGACCGTGTCGGCGAGCGCCTCCTTGGGACCGCGCGGCACCGGCGTCTCACCGCCGTCCGCGGCGAGGATCACGGCCTCGTTGTCCTCGGCGCCGAAGGTCTTGCGCTCTCCCACCTCGTTGACGACCAGCAGATCACAGCCCTTGCGGCGGAGCTTGGCGCGGCCGTTGGCCAGCACGTCGTCGGTCTCGGCGGCGAATCCGACGATCACCTGTCCCGGCCTCGGCCGGTCGGCGCCGATCTCCGCGAGGATGTCCGGATTGCGGACCAGCACGATCGGCGCGGGCTCCTCGCCGTCCTTCTTCTTGATCTTTCCGGCGGCGTACTCCGCGGGGCGGAAATCGGCCACGGCCGCCGCCATGACCACGGCGTCGGCGTCCGCGGCGGCCTTCAGGACCGCCTCGCGCAGTTGTACGGCGGTACCGACGCGCACGATGTCGACACCGGCCGGGTCGGGCAGCCCGGTGTTGGCCTCGACAAGGGTGACGCGGGCGCCCCGGGCGGCCGCCGTACGGGCCAGCGCGTACCCCTGCTTCCCGGAGGAGCGGTTGCCGAGGAAACGCACGGGGTCGAGCGGCTCTCGCGTGCCACCGGCCGAGACCACGACATGCCTCCCCGCCAGGTCGGCCGTGGCCACCCCGCGCGCCAGGACCCGGCGGCAGACCTCGAAGATCGCGTCGGGGTCGGGCAGCCGCCCCTTGCCGGTGTCGACGCCGGTCAGACGGCCGACGGCGGGCTCGACGACGACGGCTCCGCGCTCGCGCAGGGTGGCGACGTTCGCCTGCGTGGCGGGGTGCTCCCACATCTCGGTGTGCATGGCCGGCGCGAAGACGACCGGGCAGCGCGCGGTGAGGAGGGTGTTGGTCAGCAGGTCGTCCGCCAGACCCTGGGCGGCCTTGGCGAGCATGTCGGCGGTGGCGGGGGCGACGACGACGAGATCGGCGGACTGGCCGATGCGCACGTGCGGCACCTCGTGGACGTCCGACCAGACCTCGGTGGAGACGGGGTGGCCGGAGAGCGCGGACCAGGTCGCGGCGCCGACGAAATGCAGGGCGGACGCGGTCGGTACGACCCGTACGTCATGGCCCGACTCGGTGAGACGGCGCAGCAGCTCGCACGCCTTGTACGCGGCGATCCCGCCGCTCACCCCGAGGACGACCCTCGGCCTGCCTCCCGACCGCTCCGTCTGGTCCACCGTGTCTCCCCGTGTTCGGTTGGATGCGTCTTCCCCTATGACACACCACAGGCCCGGCGGTCGCGCCGCCGGGCCTGTGGTGAAGGGAGTCTGTCGCCGTTACTGCGCCGGGCCGTCGATGGCCTCGGACGTCAGCAGACCCGCGTTGATCTCACGCAGGGCGATCGAGAGCGGCTTCTCGTGGACGTGTGTGTCCACCAGCGGACCGACGTACTCGAGCAGGCCCTCACCGAGCTGCGAGTAGTACGCGTTGATCTGACGCGCGCGCTTGGCCGCGTAGATCACGAGGCTGTACTTCGAGTCCGTGGCCTCGAGCAGCTCGTCGATCGGCGGGTTGATGATGCCCTCGGGCGTGGAAATGGAAGAGGACACTCTCTTGCCTTCCGAAGATAAATCAGGGAAATACAGGAAATACCGGGTGCTGCCGACGGCTGCGCGAAAGCAGACAGAGGTCAGACAACTGCCATCAAGGCTAGCAGCTCGCGAGCGACGTCCTCGACGGAGGTGTTGACCAGGCTGGTGTCGAACTCCGACTCGGCGGCCAGCTCCACCTTCGCGGCCGCCAGCCGGCGCTCGATCACCTCGGCCGACTCGGTGCCCCGGCCGGTGAGCCGGCGGACCAGTTCGTCCCAGCTCGGCGGCGCCAGGAAGATCAGTTGCGAGTCCGGCATCGAGTCCTTGACCTGCCGCGCGCCCTGGAGATCGATCTCCAGGAGGACGGGCTCGCCCGCCTCCAGGCGTTCGAGCACCGCGCGACGCGGCGTGCCGTAGCGATTGCCCGCGAACTCCGCCCATTCCAGCAGTTCACCGTTGGCGACCAGCTTGTCGAACTCCTCGTCGCCCACGAAGAAGTACTGGACGCCGTTGCGTTCGCCGGGGCGCGGCTTTCTGGTGGTGGCCGACACCGAGAGCCATACCTCGGGGTGGACCTTGCGCATATGGGCGACGACCGTGCTCTTGCCGACCCCCGAGGGGCCGGAGAGCACGGTCAGCCGCGGACGTACCTCTGGTGCCATGCAGCGATTATCCAGGTTCCCGGGAGTGCCCGGGAACGTCAGGCGGCACCGCCGCCGAACTCGCGTTCCAGCGACGCGATCTGGTTGGAGCCGAGACCCCGCACACGGCGGCTCTCGGAGATGCCGAGTCGCTCCATGATCTGCTTGGCGCGCACCTTGCCCACGCCGGGCAGGGATTCGAGGAGGGCGGAGACCTTCATCTTGCCGATGACGTCGTTCTCCTGTCCCTGCTTGATGACCTCGTGGAGGGAGGCGCCGGAGTGCTTGAGTCGATTCTTGACCTCGGCCCGCTCCCGGCGAGCCGCGGCGGCCTTTTCGAGCGCGGCTGCGCGCTGTTCAGGGGTAAGGGGCGGAAGAGCCACGCCTACGTCACCTCGGATGTCGAACTGTCGGATACGGACCGGTGAGGAACGGGGACGCCCCACACCAGGGGAGCAACGAGCGAAACCTCCGCACGTTGGCTCTCGACGGAGACTAGCGTTGAAGACCGCTCTCGTCAGCGAGAACAGCCGAAAAGTCCTGGTCAGCATCGCCCGACCAGGACATTCCTGGCAAAACAACCCGCTTTTCTTCCTGGATCCGCGCCGGATCAACGCAGAATCCGCGTTCGACCCGCCTCAGCGCGCTGCTTCTGCGCCCCCGACCGCCGTCCGGACCTCGTCCGCGAACCGCTCCGCGGCCGCACGCAGGGCGTAAACATCGGGACCGGCACGCAGTACACCCCGGCTCACACTCGGCACCACGTTTCGGACGGCCGCGCCGAAGACTCCCGGAAGATCCGCGGGGGTCGCGCCCTGCGCCCCGATGCCGGGGGCGAGGAGCGGACCGTTGATCGCGAGATTCACCCCGGCCTCGCCGAGGGTCGCCCCGACGACGGCGCCGACCGAGCCGAGCGGAGCCGCGCCCGCGTTCTCGGCCGCCATGTGGTCGAGCATCGCCTGTGCCACCGAGGGGCCGCCGGCGGTGGTGGCCCGCTGGACCTCGGCGCCCTCCGGGTTGGAGGTGAGGGCGAGGACGAAGAGACCCGAGCCGCTGATCGCCGCCGCGTCCAGTGCGGGGCGCAGCGAGCCGAAGCCGAGGTACGGCGAGACGGTGACGGCGTCCGAGAAGAGCGGGCTGTCCTTGTCGAGGTAGGTCGCGGCGTACGCGGCCATGGTGGAGCCGATGTCGCCCCGCTTGGCGTCCATCAGCACGAGCGCCCCGGCGGCTCGCGCCTCGGCGACCGCGTTCTCCAGGACGGCCACACCGCGCGAGCCGAACCGTTCGAAGAACGCGGACTGCGGTTTCAGTACGGCGACGCGGTCGGCCAGTGCCCCGACGACCGTCCGTGTGAAGGCCGTCAGCCCCTCGACGTCGTCGTTCAGGCCCCAGTCGCGCAGCAGGGAGGCGTGGGGGTCGATGCCCACGCAGAGCGGGCCCCGGGTGTCCATGGCGCGGCGCAGGCGTGCGCCGAAGGGCTCGGCGTCGGTCGTCGCTGCGGATACGTGGGCGGTGTTCACGCGCGTACCTTCCTGGTGTCCGCGCCGACGGCCTCGGCGAGAGTGGCGTACCCGCTGGTGGCCAGCCGGGCGGCGAGCCCCTTGTGGATGCCCCGGCTCCAGAACGGTCCCTGGTAGATGAAGGCGCTGTAGCCCTGGACGAGCGTCGCGCCGGCCAGGATGCGCTGCCAGGCGTCCTCGGCGTTCTCGATGCCACCCACGCCGACGAGGGTGATCCTGTCCCCCACCCGTGCGTAGAGACGGCGCAGGACCTCCAGCGAGCGCTTCTTCAGGGGCGCGCCGGAGAGTCCTCCGGCCTCGGCGAGCAGGGACGGGGCCGTCCTCAGGCCGAGGCCGTGCCGGGCGACGGTGGTGTTGGTGGCGATGATGCCGTCGAGGCCCAGCTCGACGGCCAGGTCGGCGACGGCGTCGATGTCCTCGTCGGCGAGATCGGGCGCGATCTTCACCAGCAGCGGGACGCGCCGCTCGGTGACGACGCGGTCGGCGGCCTCGCGCACGGCCGTCAGAAGCGGTCGCAGCTGGTCGACGGCCTGGAGGTCACGCAGACCGGGGGTGTTGGGGGACGAGACGTTGACGACGAGGTAGTCGGCGTGGGCGGCCAGGCGTTCGGTCGACGTCACGTAGTCGCCGATCGCCCCGTCGTCGCCTACGGCCTTGGTCTTGCCGATGTTGACGCCGACGGTGGTACGGAAGACCGGTCGGCGGGTGGCGAGGCGCAGGGCGATGGTGGCCGATCCGTCGTTGTTGAAGCCCATGCGGTTGATCAGCGCCCGGTCGGCGGGCAGCCGGAACAGACGCTGCGGCGGATTGCCCGTCTGCGGCCGGCCGGTGACCGTGCCGATCTCGACGTGGTCGAAGCCGAGCATGCTCATGGCGTCGATGGCGACGGCGTTCTTGTCGAAGCCCGCGGCTAGGCCGAAGGGGCCGTGCATGCGCAGCCCGAAGGCCTCGGTGCGCAGCTCCTCGTAACGGGGCGCGAGCGCGGCGGCGACGAAGGTACGCAGGACGGGGACGCCGACGACGAACCGGATCCAGCGGAAGGCCAGTTGGTGGGCCTGCTCCGGGTCCATCCGCCGGAAGAAGAGCCGGAAGAAGAGTCGGTACATGAGCGGGGCTCCTCTGGGTCGTGTCTGACGAATGGCACCGTCCGCGCACGCGGCGGGGCGCGGCGCCGGCGCGTGGCGTCGTCTGTCGAAGGGATCATTCTCGTACCGGGCGCACTCGAATGACCCCGACGACGCAAAGAGCACCCTCCCGCGCCGGGGGAACTGCCCCGGACGCGCTCCGGGGCGTGCGGGGTGAGTCGCGCCGCGGGCCCTGCCCGGCGGCGCGACTCTCCCCACAGGGCCTAGTCCTCCCGGGCCGCGATGAGGTGCTGGGCGTGCTCCTGGAGCGAACGGACGCCCACGTCGCCGTGGTTGAGGGCGTCGATGCCCTGGACGGCCGCGGCGAGTGCCTGCACCGTCGTCAGACAGGGGACGCCGCGCGCCACGGCCGCCGTACGGATCTCGTAGCCGTCCAGCCGGCCGCCGGTGCCGTAGGGGGTGTTGACGATGAGGTCGACCTCGCCGTCGTGGATGAGCTGGACGATGGTCTTCTCGCCGTTCGGGCCGGTGCCCTCGAACTGCTTGCGCACGATCGTGGCGTTGATGCCGTTGCGCCGCAGGACCTCGGCGGTGCCGTAGGTGGCGAGCAGTTCGAAGCCGTGCGCCACCAGTTCCCGCGCGGGGAAGATCATCGAGCGCTTGTCGCGGTTGGCGACGGAGATGAAGGCGCGGCCCTTCGTGGGAAGCGGACCGTACGCCCCCGCCTGCGACTTGGCGTACGCCGTGCCGAAGACGGAGTCGATGCCCATGACCTCGCCGGTGGAGCGCATCTCCGGGCCGAGGACGGTGTCGACGCCGCGTCCGTGGATGTCGCGGAAGCGCGACCACGGCATGACGGCCTCCTTGACGGAGATCGGCGCGTCCAGGGGCAGCGTGCCGCCGTCGCCGGCCGAGGGCAGCAGCCCCTCCGTACGGAGGTCGGCGATGGTGGCGCCCAGGGAGATCCGGGCGGCGGCCTTGGCCAGTGGCACGGCGGTGGCCTTGGAGGTGAACGGCACGGTGCGCGAGGCGCGCGGGTTGGCCTCCAGGACGTACAGGATGTCACCGGCCAGCGCGAACTGGATGTTGATCAGACCGCGTACGCCGACCCCGCGCGCGATGGCCTCGGTGGAGGCGCGCAGCCGCTTGATGTCGAAGCCGCCGAGGGTGATCGGGGGCAGGGCGCACGCCGAGTCGCCGGAGTGGATGCCGGCCTCCTCGATGTGCTCCATGACGCCGCCGAGGTAGAGCTCGGTCCCGTCGTAGAGCGCGTCGACGTCGATCTCGATGGCGTCGTCGAGGAAGCGGTCGACCAGGACGGGCCGGGTGGGGCTGATCTCGGTGGACTCGGCGATGTACGAGGAGAGCCGGGTCTCGTCGTACACGATCTCCATGCCGCGCCCGCCCAGCACGTACGAGGGCCGGACCAGCACCGGGTAGCCGATCTCGTCGGCGATGGCCTTGGCCTCGTCGAAGGTGGTGGCCGTGCCGTGCTTGGGGGCGGGCAGCCCGGCCTCGGCGAGGACCCGGCCGAAGGCGCCGCGGTCCTCGGCGGCGTGGATCGCCTCCGGGGGCGTGCCGACGACGGGGACGCCGTTGTCCTTCAGCGCCTGGGCGAGACCGAGCGGTGTCTGGCCGCCGAGCTGGACGATGACGCCCGCGACGGGCCCGGCCAGCGTCTCCGCGTGGACGATCTCCAGGACGTCCTCCAGGGTGAGCGGCTCGAAGTAGAGCCGGTCGGAGGTGTCGTAGTCCGTGGAGACGGTCTCCGGGTTGCAGTTGACCATCACGGTCTCGTAGCCGCCGGCGGGGGTCGGGGCCGCGCTCAGCGCGAAGGAGGCGTGCACGCAGGAGTAGTCGAACTCGATGCCCTGGCCGATGCGGTTGGGGCCCGAGCCGAGGATGATCACCGCGGGCCTCTCGCGCGGCGCGACCTCGCTCTCCTCGTCGTAGGAGGAGTAGAAGTACGGCGTCTTGGCGGCGAACTCGGCGGCGCACGTGTCGACCGTCTTGTAGACGGGGCGGATGCCGAGCGCGTGCCGTACCTCGCGTACGACGTCCTCGCGCAGCCCCCGGATCTCGGCGATCTGGGCGTCGGAGAAGCCGTGGCGCTTGACTTCGGCGAGGAGTTCGGGGCTGAGCCGGTCGGCTGCGGCGAGCTCGTCCGCGTACTCCTTGATCAGGAAGAGCTGGTCGACGAACCAGGGGTCGATCTTCGTCGCGTCGAAGACCTCCTCCTGGCTCGCACCGGCGCGGATCGCCCGCATGACGGTGTTGACGCGGCCGTCGGTGGGGACCTTCGCCAGCTCCAGCAGCTCGGCCTTGGTACCGAGGTCGCCGGTGAAGTCGAACTGGCTGCCCTTCTTCTCCAGCGAGCGCAGCGCCTTCTGGAGCGCCTCGGTGAAGTTGCGGCCGATGGCCATCGCCTCGCCCACCGACTTCATGGTGGTGGTGAGGGTGGCGTCGGCGGCGGGGAACTTCTCGAAGGCGAAACGCGGGACCTTCACCACGACGTAGTCGAGGGTCGGCTCGAAGGAGGCCGGGGTCTTCTCGGTGATGTCGTTGGGGATCTCGTCGAGCGTGTAGCCGACGGCGAGACGCGCCGCGATCTTGGCGATCGGGAAACCGGTGGCCTTGGAGGCGAGCGCGGAGGAGCGCGAGACGCGCGGGTTCATCTCGATGACGATGATCCGGCCGTCGGCCGGGTCGACGGCGAACTGGATGTTGCAGCCGCCGGTGTCGACGCCGACCTCGCGGATGATCGCGATGCCGATGTCGCGCAGCCGCTGGTACTCGCGGTCGGTGAGGGTCATGGCGGGCGCGACGGTGATGGAGTCGCCGGTGTGGACGCCCATCGGGTCGAAGTTCTCGATGGAGCAGACGACCACGACGTTGTCGTTCCTGTCGCGCATCAGCTCCAGTTCGTACTCCTTCCAGCCGAGGATGGACTCCTCCAGGAGCACCTCGGTGGTCGGCGAGAGCATCAGGCCCTGTCCGGCGATCCGGCGCAGCTCGTCCTCGTCGTGGGCGAAGCCGGAGCCGGCGCCGCCCATGGTGAAGGAGGGGCGTACGACGACGGGGTAGCCGCCGAGTTCGTCGACACCGGCCAGGATGTCGTCCATCGAGTGGCAGATGACGGAGCGGGCGGACTCGCCGTGGCCGATCTTGGCGTTGACGGCCTCGACGACGCCCTTGAAGAGGTCGCGGTCCTCGCCCTTGTGGATGGCTTCGACGTTGGCGCCGATGAGTTCGACACCGTACTTGGTGAGGACGCCGGCCTCGTGCATGGAGATCGCGGTGTTGAGCGCGGTCTGGCCGCCGAGGGTGGGCAGGAGCGCGTCGGGGCGCTCCTTGGCGATGATCTTCTCGACGAACTCGGGGGTGATCGGCTCGACGTAGGTGGCGTCGGCGATCTCCGGGTCGGTCATGATCGTGGCCGGGTTGGAGTTGACGAGGATGACGCGCAGGCCCTCGGCCTTGAGGACGCGGCAGGCCTGGGTACCGGAGTAGTCGAACTCGGCCGCCTGGCCGATGACGATCGGGCCCGAGCCGATGACCAGGACGGACCGGATATCGGAGCGCTTAGGCACGCGGGTCCTCCATCGGGACGGTGTTCATCAAGGACGTGAAGCGGTCGAAGAGGTACGCGGCGTCGTGCGGGCCGGCCGCCGCCTCGGGGTGGTACTGGACGCTGAAGACCGGCCGGTCGAGCAGTCTGAGCCCCTCGACCACGTTGTCGTTGAGACAGACGTGGGAGACCTCGGCGCGGCCGTAGGGAGTGTCGGAGATCCGGTCGAGCGGGGCGTCGACGGCGAACCCGTGGTTGTGCGCGGTGACCTCGACCTTGCCGGTGGAACGATCCTGCACGGGTTGGTTGATGCCGCGGTGACCGTACTTGAGTTTGTAGGTGCCGAACCCCAGGGCGCGGCCCAGGAGTTGGTTGCCGAAACAGATGCCGAAGAGCGGGGTGCCGCGCTCCAGCACGGCCTTGACGACCGTGAGATCCGCGGTGGCCGGGTCGCCGGGACCGTTGGAGAGGAACACGCCGTCGGGCTCGATCGCGTAGACGTCGTCGACGGTCGCGGTGGCGGGCAGGACATGCACCTCGATACCGCGCTCGGCCATCCGGCGGGGCGTCATGCCCTTGATGCCGAGGTCGATGGCGGCGACGGTGAACCGCTTGGTGCCGATGGCCGGGACGACGTACGTCTCGGTGGCGGCGACCTCCGCGGAGAGGTTCGCGCCCTTCATCGCGGGTGCCCGGCGTACGCGCTCGGCCAGTGCCGCGTGGTCGGTCGGAGATCCGTCGGGCAGGGCGGGGCCGGAGAAGATGCCGACGCGCATCGCGCCGCGCTCGCGCAGATGGCGGGTGAGGGCGCGGGTGTCGATCCCGCTGATGCCGACGACGCCCTGCCGTACCAGCTCCTCGTCCAGGGGGCGCCGGGAGCGCCAGTTGGACGGGGTGCGGGCGGGGTCGCGTACGACATAGCCGGCGACCCAGATCCGGCCGGACTCGTCGTCCTCGTCGTTGACACCGGTGTTGCCGATGTGCGGGGCGGTCATGACGACGACCTGGCGGTGGTACGAGGGGTCGGTGAGGGTTTCCTGGTAGCCGGTCATACCGGTGGAGAACACCGCCTCGCCGAAGGTCTCCCCCACGGCCCCGTAGGCACGGCCGCGGAAGCCGCGGCCGTCCTCCAGGACGAGTACGGCGGGAGCCTGGGCGGCTCCCCGGGTGGAGAGGGTCATCGTGCGGTGCCTTCCGTCGTGATCTGTGCGGTGTGCGGGGCGGCCGGCGCGTGGGCGGCCGGGACCGGTGCGTCGTGCGTCGTCGTGGACCGGTTCATGAGGTCGACGGCCTCGACCCAGGCGGTGTGCTCGGCCGCGTGGTCCGATCGGAAGCCGGAGTCGAGCAGCCGGTCGCCGTGCTGCCAGGTGAGGATCAGAAGTCCGCCCTCGGCGAGGACCTTGCCGGCGATGCCCTTGTCGAGCCGGGCGGCGCGCAGTCGGCCGGCCGGGACGAAGAAGTCGGTGGCCCCGGGCCGTACGACGTCGACGCCCGCGTCGGTGAGCGTCAGCTCCACCCGGCTGCGCACGCCGAGGCCGTGGGCGACGATCCGGTCCAGCCACTGCCCGGCGGTCGTGGAGCCGTGGTAGCGGCCGCTGAGCCGCAGCCGTACGTCCCCGGCCGTCGAACCTCCGGGCGCCTGGGGCAGCTCCGGCAGATCGGACTGGAGGCTCCCGCGCCACTTCCAGCCCTGGCGCATCAGCCAGTACACGAGCGCGACGAAGAGGAGCAGGCCCACCACCCAGCCGATCCGGGCGGACCAGTCGGTCACCTCCGCCGACCTCTGCTCGGCGGCCAGATTGATCAGTGCAGCGCTCACGCCAGATTCCCGTCGACGACCGTGGCACGGCCCCGCAGGAAGGTGTGCGTGACACGTCCCGGCAGCTCGCGGCCCTGGTAGGGGGTGTTGCGGCTGCGGGAGGCGAAGCCCGCGGGGTCCACCACTCCACGGTAATCGGGATCGACGAGCGTGAGGTTGGCGGGCTCACCTGCCGAGACGGGACGGCCGTGTCCGGCGAGACGGCCGATCTGCGCGGGCCGTACGGACATCCGGTCGGCGACGCCCACCCAGTCGATGAGACCGGTGTCGACCATCGTCTGCTGGACCACGGACAGGGCGGTCTCCAGGCCGACCATGCCCATGGCGGCGGCGGCCCACTCGCAGTCCTTGTCCTCGTGCGGGTGCGGGGCGTGGTCGGTGGCGACGCAGTCGATGGTGCCGTCGGCGAGGGCCTCGCGCAGCGCCAGGACGTCGGCCTCGGTACGCAGCGGCGGGTTCACCTTGTAGATGGGGTTGTAGGACCGTACGAGCTCGTCGGTCAGCAGCAGATGGTGCGGGGTCACCTCGGCGGTGACGTTCCAGCCCTTCGACTTGGCCCACCGGATGATCTCGACCGAACCGGCCGTGGAGAGATGGCAGATGTGGACGCGGGAGCCGACATGGGCGGCCAGCAGGACGTCCCGGGCGATGATCGACTCCTCGGCGACGGCGGGCCAGCCGCCGAGCCCGAGCTCCGCCGAGACGACGCCCTCGTTCATCTGGGCGCCCTCGGTGAGCCGGGGCTCCTGGGCGTGCTGGGCGATGACCCCGTCGAAGGCCTTCACGTACTCCAGGGCCCGGCGCATGATCACCGCGTCGTCCACGCACTTGCCGTCGTCGGAGAAGACCCGCACACCGGCGGCCGAGTCGTGCATGGCGCCGAGTTCGGCGAGCTGCTTGCCCTCCAGGCCGACGGTGACGGCGCCGACGGGCTGCACGTCGCAGTAGCCGGACTCCCGGCCGAGCCGCCAGACCTGCTCGACGACACCGGCGGTGTCGGCGACGGGGAAGGTGTTGGCCATGGCGTGCACGGCGGTGAAGCCGCCCACCGCCGCCGCCCTGGTGCCGGTGAGGACGGTCTCGGAGTCCTCACGGCCCGGCTCGCGCAGATGCGTGTGCAGATCGACCAGACCGGGCAGCAGGATCTGCCCCTCGGCCTCCACGACGGTGGCGTCACCCGCGTCGATGCCGATGCCCACCCGCTCGATGACCGTGCCGTCGATGAGGACGTCGCTCGCCTCGCCGCCGAGCACCTTGGCGCCACGGATCAGGGTCTTGCTCATGGTTACTTGCTCTCCTCGGTGGCGGACGACGCGCGGGAATGGGTGACGGCGGGCGCACTCGTTGAATTGAACACAGCGCCGCCCAGCAGCAGATACAGGACGGCCATCCGCGTCGAGACGCCGTTGGCGACCTGCTCGACGGCGGTGCAGCGGTCGGAGTCGGCGACCTCGGCGGTGATCTCCATACCGCGGTTCATCGGGCCGGGGTGCATGACGATCGAGTTGTCGGGCATCCGCGCCATGCGCTGGCCGTCGAGCCCGTAGCGCCGTGAGTACTCGCGCTCGGTGGGGAAGAAGGCGGCGTTCATCCGCTCGCGCTGGACCCGGAGCATCATCACGGCATCGGACTTGGGCAGCACCTGGTCGAGGTCGTACGACACCTCGCAGGGCCACTTCTCGACGCCGATCGGCAGCAGGGTCGGCGGTGCGACGAGCGTGACCAGCGCGCCGAGCGTGTCCAGCAGCAGGACGTTGGAGCGGGCGACCCGGCTGTGCAGGATGTCGCCGACGATCGTGATCCGGCGCCCTTCGAGGTCCCTGCCGATGCCCGCGTCGGCGCCGACCAGCCTGCGGCGCATCGTGAAGGCGTCGAGCAGCGCCTGGGTGGGGTGTTCGTGCGTGCCGTCACCGGCGTTGATGACGGCGCCGTCGATCCAGCCGGAGTTGGCGAGCCGGTAGGGGGCGCCGGAGGACCCGTGGCGGATGACGACGGCGTCGGCGCCCATCGCCTCCAGCGTCAGCGCGGTGTCCTTGAGCGACTCTCCCTTGGAGACCGACGAGCCCTTGGCCGAGAAGTTGATGACATCGGCGGAGAGGCGTTTGGCTGCGGCCTCGAAGGAGATCCGGGTGCGGGTCGAGTCCTCGAAGAAGAGGTTGACGACCGTACGGCCGCGCAGCGTCGGCAGCTTCTTGATGGGCCGGTCGGCGACGCGGGCCATCTCCTCGGCGGTGTCGAGGATCAGCACGGCGTCGTCGCGGGTGAGGTCGGCGGCGGAGATCAGATGGCCGGGGGTACGGGGGCTTGCCCCTGGAAGGCGCAGCATCGGTGGTGCTCCGTTGTGTGGAGGTGGTTCCGGGTTCCGGGGTCCGGGCTGTTCCGGACGGGCTCGGCGGCATCGGGGCGCGCCGACGCCGCGGCCGGGGACCGGCCCGCGGCGTGCGGGTGTCGGCGCTACCGCTCGCCGGCCGGGGCGGGCTCCCCCGGGGCGGGCTTCTTCAGGCCCAGCAGCACGGTGTCGCGGCCGTCCTCCTCGGCGAGGAGCACCTTGACCGTCTCGCGCAGCGAGGTGGGGAGGTTCTTGCCCACGTAGTCGGCGCGGATGGGCAGTTCGCGGTGGCCTCGGTCGACGAGGATGGCGAGCTGGACCGCGCGTGGCCGTCCGATGTCGCCGAGCGCGTCGAGGGCCGCGCGGATGGTGCGGCCGGAGAAGAGCACGTCGTCCACGAGGACCACGAGGCGCCCGTCGACGCCGTCGGCCGGGATGTCGGTACGGGCCAGCGCGCGGGCGGGCCGCATCCGCAGATCGTCCCGGTACATCGTGATGTCGAGCGAGCCGACCGGGATCTTGCCGCCGGTGATCTCTTCGAGCTTGTCGCCGAGCCGCCGGGCCAGGAAGACGCCACGGGTCGGAATGCCGAGCAGAACCACGTCGTCGGCGCCCTTGGCGCGTTCGACGATCTCGTGGGCGATACGGGTCAGTGCCCGTGCGATGTCGGGCGCCTCCAGCACGGGGCGGGCGGCATCAGAGCTGTGCGTGTCCATAAGAAACGGACCTCCTTCTCCGCCTCACGGGACGGACGTTAAAGGACGTCGGATTTGCGCCGTCGACATTACCAGGTCCAACGGCCTTTTCCGGACTTGTGGCGGGGCGGGTCCGGACCATTCGGCTTGACGCATCCAAGTCACGCTGCGTAACCTCACAGTGAGTCACCAGCCACGCGGCGGAGCCGCAGATTGTCCCAGCGTCCGGGGAGCCTTATGTCCAGCGAATACGCAAAGCAGCTCGGGGCCAAGCTCCGCGCCATCCGCACCCAGCAGGGCCTCTCCCTCCACGGCGTGGAGGAGAAGTCCCAGGGCCGTTGGAAGGCCGTGGTGGTGGGGTCGTACGAGCGCGGCGACCGCGCCGTGACCGTGCAGCGCCTCGCCGAGCTGGCCGACTTCTACGGTGTGCCGGTCCAGGAGCTCCTGCCGGGCACCACGCCGGGCGGGGCCGCCGAGCCGCCGCCGAAGCTCGTCCTGGACCTGGAGCGTCTCGCCCATGTCCCGCAGGAGAAGGCCGGCCCTCTCCAGCGTTACGCGGCGACCATCCAGAGCCAGCGCGGCGACTACAACGGCAAGGTGCTGTCGATCCGCCAGGACGACCTGCGCACCCTCGCGGTCATCTACGACCAGTCGCCCTCGGTCCTGACCGAGCAGCTGATCAGCTGGGGTGTGCTGGACGCGGACGCGCGCCGTGCCGTGGCCCACGAGGAGGGCTGACACCGCGGTACAGAACAGCAGAAACGTCACATCCGGAAGGGCGGGCCGCGATCGGCGGGCCGCCCTTCCGGCGTGTCGAAGGCTTCTGCCGGCCCCGCCGAGGCCCCTCCGGGCGGGGCCGAGGCCCTTTCGGGGGCCCGGGCCGAGCGAGAGAGATATCACCCTCGCGCAGCGCCCGGATCGAACGCGGATACGGCCCCGAGCACGGTGTGCCCCGGGGCCGCGTGTCACCCGTTCGGCTCAACGGCGCATGATCGGGACCCGGAGGCCGCCGGTTCTCCGTCCACGATCCGCCCGGGCACGGCGTCCGATACCCGCACTCAAGCGCCGGACGGCCCGCGTGTGCGGCCCGTCCGGCGCTTGAGGACACGATCGACCGTGCCGACCCCGCTGGGGGCGTGCGCTAGTCGACGCGCAGCAGGCTCGGCTTGAGGTCCTTGAAGCGGCCGAGGAGACCGTTCACGAAGGACGGCGAGTCGTCGGTGGAGAACTCCTTGGCGAGCTGTACCGCCTCGTCGATCACCACGGCGTCGGGTGTTCCGTCGACCCAGACCAGCTCGTACGTGCCGAGCCGCACGATGTTCCGGTCGACGACCGGCATCCGGTCGAGCGTCCAGCCCACGGAGTAGGTGGAGATGAGTTCGTCGATGCGCTCGGCGTACTCCGCGTACCCCTCGACGAGCTCCATCGTGTACTCGCTGACCGGCGGCTGGCGGTCGTCGGTCCGGGCGTGCCGAAGCCAGTCCGCGAGGACCGTCCGCACGGGCGCCCCGCGCTGGTCGGCCTCGAAAAGGATCTGGAAGGCGCGCTTACGGGCCTTGTTACGAGCAGCCACGGTTAGCTGTTCACCCGGCCGAGGTACTCACCGGAGCGCGTGTCGACCTTGATCTTCTCGCCGGTCGTGATGAAGAGCGGGACACCGATCTCGTAACCGGTCTCCAGCTTGGCGGGCTTGGAGCCACCGGTGGAACGGTCGCCCTGCACCCCGGGGTCGGTGTGCTCGATGACCAGCTCGACGGCGGCGGGCAGCTCGACGTAGAGCGCGCTGCCCTCGTACATCGCCACCGTGGCCTCGAAGCCCTCCAGGAGGAAGTTCGCGGCGTCGCCGACGATCTCCCGGCTGATGTGGATCTGGTCGTAGGTGCCCATGTCCATGAAGACGAAGTACTCGCCGTCCATGTACGAGAACTGCATGTCGCGGCGGTCGACGCTGGCCGTCTCGACCTTCACGCCGGCGTTGAAGGTCTTGTCGACGACCTTGCCGGAGAGCACGTTCTTCAGCTTGGTACGCACAAAGGCCGGGCCCTTGCCAGGCTTGACGTGCTGGAACTCGACGACGGACCAGAGCTGGCCAGAGTCGAGCTTGAGCACCATGCCGTTCTTGAGGTCGTTCGTGGAAGCCACGGTTGCGGAATCTCCTGGACTGAAGCTGGGTGGGACCACGGTTGCGCGCCGCCGGCGCGGCCGGCAGAGCCTGCCGGACGGCTAGAGCGCGAGCAGTTCCTTGGTCGTGATGGTGAGTAGCTCGGGTCCGCCGTCCGCCTCGGGGCGGACGACGAGCGTGTCATCGATCCGGACACCGCCCCGGCCCGGAAGGTGGACCCCCGGTTCGACGGTGACCGGCACACAAGCGTCCAGTTTACCCATGGCGGCGGGCGCCAACTGCGGGTCCTCGTCGATTTCGAGCCCCACACCGTGTCCCGTACGGGCCGCGAGCCCCTCGCCGTACCCCGCGGACTCCAGCGGCTGACGGGCCGCGCGGTCCACGTCGCGGTAGGCGGTACCGGGCGTCAGAGCCTCCCGACCTGCTCGTTGTGCGGTGAACACGAGGTCGTACAGCTCGATCTGCCAGTCGGCGGGCGACGTTCCGATGACGAACGTGCGGCCGATCTCGCAACGGTATCCGTGGTAGTTGGCGCCGAGGCGAACGGAGAGGAAATCTCCCTCCTCGACCCTGCGGTCCGAGGGCCGGTGGCCCGCGCGGCCCGCGTTGGGACCGGTGGCGACCGAGGTACGGAAGGCCGGTCCGTCGGCGCCGTGGTCGACCAGCCGGCGTTCGAGCTCCAGCGCGAGATGGCGTTCGGTGCGGCCGACGAGGATCGATTCGAGCAGTTCGCCCAGTGCCTGGTCGGAGATCTCGGCGGCGATCCGCAGCTGGGAGATCTCCCCCTCGTCCTTGACCGTGCGCTCCTGTTCCACGGCGCAGCCGAGGTCCCCGAGGAGCAGCCGGGGTGCCACCGAGCCGATGGCGCGGTGGCGGGCGACGGTCAGATGGTGCTCCTCGACGGCGAGGGTCCGGACCGTGGACGAGTCGAGGAGGTCGGCGGCGGCGACGGCCGGATCACCCGCGGCGGTGGGAAGGACGCTCAGCCGCAGGCCTTCGTCGGGGCGGCCGTCGGCGGGAGCGCCGCTGGGGGTGCGGGGGCAGAGGAGTACGTCCCGCTGGTCGGCGACGCCGAGGAGCAGGACCGCCCCCGGTGGTGCGCCGCCCGCGAGATAGCGGACGTTGGCGGGCAGGGAGACCAGGGCGGCATCGCTGCCGGCCGCGGCGCACCGGTCGCGCAGCCGCCCGCGACGGACCGCATACACCTCTGACATGTATCGAGCCTATGAGCGCGGGCCCGGCTCGGCGCGGCCGACGCGTCCGACCGGGGCGGCGTGGACGCCGTACGGAAGGGACACCGGGAGCCGGGAGGCGGCCCCCTCCGGTGGGCGGGGAGAGCCGGTGTCCCCGCTACCAGGCCGGCGGGCTGGCGATCGACCGGGCGAGCACGTCGTCCAGGACCCGGGCCGTCGTCTCGACGTCGTACTTCGAGTTGTCGATGATCGGCAGTCCGGAGCCGTACCAGCCGGCCATCCGGCCGTGGATGCCCGCCACCTCCTCGTCGGAGAGCCGGCGGTTGCCGCTGCGCTCCGCGTTCCGCTCCAGGACGATCTCCAGGCCGGGCAGGAGGACCACGGGCAGCAGTCCGGGGCCGACGTGGCGCTTCCAGCCGCCGAGTCCGACGACCGGGCGGTCGGGGAAGACGGCGTCGTCGAGGATGCAGGAGATGCCGTTGGCCAGGAAGTTGCGGGCGGCGAAGCCGCAGGTGCGGCGGGCCAGGCGGTACTGGGCCTCGGAGTGCTCGTTCCACCCGGACTGCGGGTCGGCGAAGCCGGAGCAGACCCACTCGCGTACGTCGTCGAGGCTGATGTGCGCGGTGGGGACCTGCCGGCGCGCGGCCCAGTGCCGGGCGACGGTCGTCTTGCCCGCGCCGGCAGGGCCGATCAGCAGGACGGCCAGGGTGGCGGCGCCCGTCCCGCTGTCGGCGAGATGCGGCACGGGCAGGGGAACGGGGCCGCCGGGCGGCAGCTGGATGTGCCCGGTCGAGTCCGGCGGCGGTGGGGCCTGGGGTACCGGGGGGCCCTGCGGGGGCACCGGCGCCTGCTGGGGCGCCCCGGGGACGTGCTGGGGCCCGGTGGGCCGACCGGGCGGCGGGGGCCCCTGAGGCGGCTGTGGTGCGCCGTGCGGGTGAGGTGCGCCGTGTTGCCGGGGCCCGCCGTGCGGGTGGGGCCCCGGGTGCCCGCCGGGCCCGGACGGGGGGCCGTACGGCACCGCGCCCGGTACGGGTGGTTGCCCGTGGGGCGCGGGGGGGCCGGCCGGCGGGCCGGAGTGTGGTGCGCCGTGCGGTGGCGGACCGTGCGGCGGGGAGCCGTGCGCCCACGCGCCCGCGCCCTGTCCGCCCGCTCCGGGCGCCGAACCATGGGGAGGCGGCAGCGGAGCCCCCATCGCGTGCTGCATCCGGTGCCACTCCGTCTCGTACGTCTGACGCTGATCGCTCGGCCGCCAGGCCGACTTGCTTTCGAACGGTACCGTTCCCGGCCGCTTCCGTAGGTAACGTCCCGGGCCCGCCCCGAGTGCCCGGCCGCCCGCCGGGCCTGCCCGTCAGCCGTCCAGTTCCTCGGCGACCGCGCGGAGCGCCAGCCGGTACGAGCCCATGCCGAACCCCGCGATCGTGCCACTGGCGACCGCCGCGACGACCGAGGTGTGGCGGAATTCCTCGCGTGCGTACGGGTTCGAGATGTGCACCTCGATCAGCGGCGCGGTGCGCTGCGCTGCGGCGTCACGCATTCCGTACGAATAGTGGGTGAAAGCCCCGGGGTTGAGCACCACCGGGAGCGATCCGTCGGCGGCCTCGTGCAGCCAGCGGATCAGCTCGCCCTCGTCGTTCGTCTCGCGTACGTCGACGTCGAGGCCCAGCTCCTTGCCGGTCGACTGGCAGGTCTCCACAAGACCGGCGTAAGAGACGGAGCCGTAGACGTCCGGTTCGCGGGAACCGAGGCGGCCCAGATTGGGGCCGTTGAGGACCAGGACCCGACGGCTCACTCGGACACCTCCCCGAACGCGGCGAGCAGCACCGCCGGGTCGGGCCCCTCCAGCACGGTCGGCTTGGCCAGACCGTCGAGAACGATGAAACGCAGCAGGTCACCGCGGGACTTCTTGTCGACCTTCATGGTCTCCAGCAGCTTGGGCCACTGGTCGCCGCGGTAGGTCAGCGGGAGTCCGACCGACTTCAGCACGGCGCTGTGCCGTTCGGCGGTGGCATCGTCCAGCCGGCCCGCGAGGCGGCCCAGTTCGGCGGCGAAGACCATGCCGATGGAGACGGCGGCGCCGTGCCGCCACTTGTAGCGTTCGTTCTTCTCGATGGCGTGGGCGAGGGTGTGGCCGTAGTTGAGGATCTCGCGTACGCCGGACTCCTTGAGGTCGTTGGACACGACCTCGGCCTTGACCCGGATGGAACGCTCGATCAGCTCGGCGGTGTGCGGTCCGGCGGGCGAACGCGCCCCCTCGGGGTCGGACTCCACGAGATCGAGAATGGCCGGATCGGCGATGAATCCCGCCTTGATGATCTCGGCCATACCGCTCACGTAGTCGTTCACCGGCAGCGAGTCGAGCGCCGCGAGGTCGCACAGCACCCCGGCGGGCGGATGGAACGCGCCCACGAGGTTCTTGCCCTCGGCCGTGTTGATGCCCGTCTTGCCGCCGATCGCCGCGTCGACCATGCCGAGGACGGTCGTCGGTACGGCGATCCAGCGCACCCCGCGCAGCCAGGTCGCGGCGACGAAGCCGGCGACATCGGTGGTGGCGCCGCCGCCGACGCCGACGATGACATCGCTGCGGGTGAATCCGGTCTGTCCGAGCGCCTTCCAGCAGTAGGCGGCGACCTCGACGGTCTTCGCCTCCTCGGCGTTCGGCAGCTGGATGGCGACCGCCTCGAACCCCTGGTCCGCGAGGTCCTGGCGCAGCGCCTCGCCGGTCTCCGCGAGCGCCTCGGGGTGGAGTACGGCGACGCGCTTGGCCCGGGGGCCGACGAGCGCGGGCAGTTCGCCCAGCAACTGCCGGCCGACCAGCACCTCGTAAGGGTCGTGGCCGGCGCCGCCGACCTGGATACGGGTGACCGTCCGGTCCTGGTCCGTCGTCATGCCTGGTTCTCCTTGCCGGGAGCGGTGCCGGTGCCGGGAGCGGTGCCGGCCGTGCCCGCGCCGGCCGAAGGGTCGGCGCCGGAGGTGGTCGGGTTGGTGGACGGGTCGGGGCCGGGGACGGCCTCCGCGCCCAGCTCCAGTGCCTCGATGACGGCTTCGGCGACCTCTTCGGGCGCCCGCTCGTCGGTCGGCACGACCGCGCGCGCGACCTCCGTGTAGAGGGAGCGCCGCTCCTCCATCAGCAGCTTCCACTGCTGGCGGGGGTTGATGGCGAGCAGCGGCCGGGCCAGGCCCAGACCGGTGCGCCGGACCGCCTCGTTCGCCTCCATCGAGAGATAGACGACGGGCAGGTCCGCGAGCAGTTCGCGGGTGTCCTTGTCGAGAACCGCCCCGCCGCCGAGCGCGAGGACACCGCGGTGTTCGGCGAGCGCGGTGCGTACGGCCTCCCGCTCCAGATCCCGGAAGTGCCGCTCGCCCTCGTCGAAGAAGATGTCCGAGATCTCCCGGCCCTCGGCGGCGACGATGTCGGCGTCGGTGTCCCGGTAGTCGGTGTCGAGACGTTCGGCGAGCAGCGCGCCCACGGTGGTCTTGCCGACCCCCATCGGGCCGACGAGGACGATCCGGGGGCCGCTCATCGGATCACCAGATTCTTCAGGTACGACTCGACGTTGCGCCGGGTCTCGGGGACGCTGTCGCCGCCGAACTTCTCGGCCACGGCGTCCGCGAGGGTCAGCGCGACCATGGCCTCCGCGACGATGCCCGCGGCGGGCACCGCGCAGACGTCGGAGCGCTGGTGGTGCGCCTTCGCGGCCTCGCCGGTGGCGACATCGACGGTGGCGAGCGCGCGGGGCACGGTCGCGATGGGCTTCATCGCGGCCCGTACGCGCAGCAGTTCGCCCGTCGACAGTCCGCCCTCCGTGCCGCCGGAGCGGCCCGAGGCGCGCCTGATGCCCTCGTCGGTCACCATGATCTCGTCGTGCGCCCGGGAGCCGGGCACCCGGGCGAGGCCGAAGCCGTCGCCGACCTCGACGCCCTTGATGGCCTGGATGCCCATGAGGGCCGCGGCGAGCCGGGCGTCGAGCCGGCGATCCCAGTGGACGTGCGAGCCGAGGCCGACGGGCACGCCGTACGCCAGCACCTCGACCACACCGCCGAGAGTGTCGCCGTCCTTGTGGGCCTGGTCGATCTCCGCGACCATCGCCTCGCTCGCCTCCGGGTCCAGACAGCGGACGGGGTCGGCGTCGAGCCGCTCGACGTCGCCGGGGGTCGGGTAGACGCCGTACGGCGCCTTGGCGGTGGCCAGTTCGACGACGTGGGAGACGATCTCGATCCCGGCCGTCTCCTTCAGGTACGAGCGGGCGACCGCGCCGAGGGCGACCCGGGCCGCCGTCTCCCGGGCGCTGGCGCGCTCCAGGATCGGCCGGGCCTCGGACGCGCCGTACTTCTGCATGCCCGCGAGGTCGGCGTGGCCGGGGCGCGGACGCGTCAGCGGCTCGTTGCGGGCGAGACCCGCCAGCACCTCGGGGTCGACCGGGTCGGCCGCCATGACCTGTTCCCACTTGGGCCACTCGGTGTTGCCGACCATGATCGCGACCGGCGATCCCATGGTCAGCCCGTGCCGTACGCCGCCGAGGAAGGTGACCTCGTCGCGCTCGAACTTCATCCGCGCGCCGCGCCCGTAGCCCAGACGGCGCCTGGCGAGGTGATCGCCCACGATCTCGGTGGTGATCGGCACACCCGCGGGAAGGCCCTCCAGCGTCGCGACGAGTGCGGGTCCGTGCGACTCCCCCGCTGTCAGCCAGCGCAACCTGCTCAACGGTGCTCCTCGGTGAATCTCGACATCTTCGACGGTACGACTGCGGTACGCATCCTCGGGTCCCGATCCTGCCATGACCGGCCGCCCGCTCCGTGACTCCGTCCAGCCTGCGGATACGGGCGCGGCGGCCGGAGCCGCCGCGCTCCGCGGGGCCCGCTGGTCAGACGCTGTGCGCCCCGAGCGCCTGCTCGCCGGCGTCGCGCATCACGGCGAGCGGCGCGGGCGCGCGGCCGGTCATCAGCTCGACCTGGAGGACGGCCTGGTGCACGAGGAGGTCGAGACCGCCGACCACGGAACCGCCCCGGGCGGACCAGGCGGCGGCGAGCGCGGTGGGCCAGGGGTCGTACAGCACGTCGAAGAGGGTGCCGGGACGGTCGGGGACGTGCGGGGCCAGCGCGTCGGTGGCGCCCGCGGGGGTCGTGGCGATCACCAGCGGGGCGCCGAACGCGTCGGCGGCCTCCGCCCAGTCGGCGGTGCGGACGTCGACGCCGAGCCTGGTCCCCCAGCCGCTCATCTCGGCGGCGCGGTCCCGGCTGCGTACGTAGGCGGTGACCGGACCCTCGCAGACGTGCGAGAGCGCGGCGATCGCGGACGACGCCGTCGCCCCCGCGCCAAGGACGGCCGCGGACTCCACCGCGGCGACACCGCGCTCGCGCAGCGCGGCGAGCATGCCGGGGATGTCGGTGTTGTCACCGGTGCGTCGACCGTCGGCGTCGACGACAACAGTGTTGACGGCCTCGACGGACGACGCCGTCCCGCTGATCCCGTCGAGCAGCGGGATGACGGCCCGCTTCAGCGGCATGGTCAGCGAGAGCCCGGCCCAGGACGCGTCGAGACCGGCGAGGAACGGGGCAAGCCCCGCCTCGGCCACCTCGAAGCGGTCGTACGACCAGTGGGTGAGACCCAGTTCCGCGTACGCGGCCCGGTGCAGCACCGGGGAGAGGGAGTGGGCGATGGGCGAGCCGAGGACGGCCGCCCTGCGCCCGGTGGTGCTAGTCGTTGGCATTCTTCCGTCGCTCGTTGAACTTGTCGACCAGCTTCTGGTGCTCGGCCAGGGTCTTGGTGAATTCGGTGGTCTTGCCGTCGATGGAGATGAAGTACATCCAACCACCAGAGTCCGGCGCCTTGGTGGCGTTCAGCGCGTCAGCACCCGGATTTCCGATCGGACCCGGCGGAAGACCCTTGTAGAAGT
The DNA here is from genome assembly GCF_042716895.1 of Streptomyces sp. NPDC058653. Lineage (NCBI taxonomy): Bacteria > Bacillati > Actinomycetota > Actinomycetes > Kitasatosporales > Streptomycetaceae > Streptomyces > Streptomyces sp. NPDC058653. The sequence continues at coordinate 37,193 of NZ_JBHXRM010000008.1, forward strand.
ACGTGTTGTACGGGTCGTCGTGGTTCCTGATCTCCGCGGTGGAGATGTCGATCTCGCTCTCGTTCTTCAAGTAATTGAAGGTCGAGTCGAATTCGAGCTTCTGGTTGGTGTCGGTGTTCGTCGGCTTGAGCCGGTTGTAGACGACCGCCGCCATCTTCTTGAAGTCGTCGTGGGTGATGCCTTCGGCCTGCACCAGGCTGGCGACGGTGACGACATCGAGCGGGGACTCCAGACCGAGGTCAGCGGCTGATTTCTCCAGATCGTACTTCTTGTACTCCTGGTTGGACCGGGCGACCATCTGCTTGAGGACGTCCTCCGGCTTGGTCTTCTCCCCGATGTCGTACCGCGCGGGATAGAGGAATCCTTCGAGCGGGTCCTTGATGTCCTCGTTGTCGTCCGCCCAGGCGGGCAGGCCGAGTTTGCCGGCCTGCGCCTTGGCGACACCGGCGGTAGTACCGGGTTCGAGCTTGAGTTTCGTGTCGATGAACTCGTAGACCTTTACCGCGCGCGTGCCCTCACCGATGGTCAGCGAATTCAGATTGGCCGGGTTGGTCATCAGCTCGACGGCGGCCTTGGCCGACATCTCCTTCTTCAGCGGATAGACACCCGGCTGGATGGCCTTGCCTTTCGGGTGTTCGCCCGCCGCTTCGACGAACGCGCCCGCGCTCTTGACCACCCCGCTCGCCTTCAGCAGGTTGCCCATCTCGCTGAGACCCGCGCCCTGCGGGATCTCGACCTGGACCGAGCCGGTACCGGCGCCCGCGAAGTCGGGGGGCGGACCGAAGCGCTCCTGCCAGAACTGGTACGCGTAGTACCCGCCGCCCGCCGTGGCGCCGACGAGGACCAGACCGGCCACCAGACAGGCACCGCCGCCGCGCCGCTTCTTCTTCGACGGGCCGCGGCGGTCACGTCCGCCGCCTCCGCGACGGCCGTCGTCCTCGTCGTCGTACGCGCGGTCGTCCGTCTCGTCGTTCCGGTCGTCGTCCCGCTCACGGCGCCGGCCGCCGTCGTCGCCGTCCTCGCCGGTGAAGAACGGATGGGTCTCCTCCGGCTGCGGACCGTCCCAGTCGTTCTCGGGCTCGGGCCGGGGAGGCGGCGGGGGCGCCGCCTGACGGGGTCCCGGGGGGCCGGGCTGGGGGTACGCCTCGGAGTTGCCGTACGGGTCGGGGCTCTCGCCGCCGTAACCGCCGCCCTGCGGGGCCGCGTAGGGGTCGCCCTGGCCCTCGCCGTACGGCATGGCCCCCTGCTGGCCGGTGTCCCAACCCCCGCCGTACTGGGGGTCGTTGGGCCCCTGTCCGGCGTACTGCTGCTGGTCGTACTGCGGCTCGCTGTACTGCTGCTGTTGCTGTTGCTGCTGGTAATGGGGCTGCTGCTGGGGGTGTTGCTGCTGGTGCCCCGGGTGTTGCTGAGGGTGCTGCTGCGGCTGGTGCTGCTGCGGGATGTACACCTGCTGGCCGGTGTCCCAGCCACCGCCGTCGTACTGGGGGTTGTACTGCTGTTGCTGCGGATGCCCCTGCTGGGGGTGCTGTTGCTGAGGCTGCTGCGCGTACTGCTGCTGGCCGGTGTCCCAGCCGCCACCGTCGTACTGGGGGTCGTACTGCTGCTGCGGATGGGGCTGCTGAGCCTGAGGCTGAGCGTCGTAAGGAGTGTGGCCGTCGGCGGCCTGCTGCGCTCCCCACCCCTGGTCCCCGTACAAGGGGTCCTCGGGGTGCCACGGTTCAGGGCCTCGACCCCGGCCATAGTCAGTCATCGATCCCCTAGAGCCGCGAGGCGAGCGGTGCCGGGCGCGGATGGCCCGGTGTCCGTAACGCCTCTCTCTGTGCGGCAGTTGTTCGAATCCCCGCCGCATCGCGCGGAACGTTACCGTATCGCGATCAGGCGGCCTTCATCCTCGCACACAGATAACCGTAAGTATGTTCCGGTTTCGCCCGATCAGGCGTCTCAGGTCTGAACCCGCACACCCTCACCGGGCGGCGCTCCCGACGCTCTTTCGGACTCCAGCGCGTTCTGCAGGATGATGACGGCCGCCACCTGATCGATGACGGACCTGCCCTTCTTGGACTTCACACCCGAGGCGCGCAGTCCCTGGCCGGCGGTCACCGTCGTCATTCTCTCATCCACGAGCCGCACGGGGACCGGTGCGATCCTACGGGCGACCTCTTCCGCGAACGCCCGCACCTTGACGGCCGCCGGGCCCTCGCCGCCGCTGAGCGAACGCGGCAGTCCGACGACGACCTCGATCGGCTCGTACTCCTCCACCAGCTGCACGAGCCGGCGGTGGGCGGCCTGGACATCACGTCCCGGCACCGTCTCCACCGGCGTCGCGAGGAGCCCGTCGGGGTCGCACGAGGCGACCCCGATGCGGGCGTCCCCGACGTCGACGGCGAGTCTTCGGCCCCGGCGCACGAGGGCGGTCACCCCGCCACGTCTCCGGCCGCTTCTCCGGCCATGGCCTCGGCCGCGTCCTCGGGCATGTCCTCAGGCCGTCCCCTCGACGAGGCGCTCCACGGCGGCCACGGCGTCGCCGATGGCCTCGGGATTCTGACCGCCGCCCTGGGCGACGTCCGGCTTGCCGCCGCCTCCGCCACCGAGGGTCTTGGCGGCGGCGCGGACCAGTTCGCCGGCCTTGAGCCCGCGCTCACGCGCCGCCTCGTTGGTGGCGATGACCGTCAGCGGGCGCCCGCCCACGGTCGTGAACAGCGCGACGACCGCGGGGCGGCCACCGGTGATCCGGCCGCGCACGTCCAGCACCAGCCTGCGCAGATCGTCGGCCGAGGTGCCGTCCGGCACCTGGCCGGTGACCAGGGCCGTACCGCGTACGTCCCTGGCGCCCTCGACCAGTCCGGCGGCGGCGGCCAGCACCTTCTCCGCGCGGAACTTCTCGATCTCCTTCTCGGCGTCCCTCAGCTTGGCGAGCATCCCGGCGATCTTCTCCGGCAGTTCCTCGGAGCGGCCCTTGACCAGCTCCTGGAGCTGGGCGACGACGGTGTGCTCCCTGGCGAGGAAGTTGTAGGCGTCCACGCCGACCAGCGCTTCGATACGGCGCACGCCGGAGCCGATCGAGGACTCGCCGAGCAGCTTCACCAGGCCCAGCTGGGCGGTGTTGTGCACGTGCGTGCCGCCGCACAGCTCCTTGGAGAAGTCGCCGATGGTGACGACGCGGACGCGCTCGCCGTACTTCTCGCCGAACTCGGCGATGGCTCCCTGCTTCTTGGCGTCGTCGATGGACATGACCTCGGCCTGGACGTCGAGTTCCCGTCCGAGCACCTCGTTGATCTTCTGCTCGACATCGGTGAGCACCGTGCCCGGTACGGCGGCGGGCGAGCCGAAGTCGAAGCGGAAGCGGCCGGGCGAGTTCTCGGAGCCGGCCTGGGCGGCCGTCGGGCCGAGGGCGTCGCGCAGCGCCTGGTGGGTCAGATGGGTCGCGCTGTGGGCGCGCGCGATGGCGCGGCGGCGGCGGGTGTCGATGGCGGCGAACGCCGGGGCGCCCACCGTGACTTCACCGACCTGCACGGACCCCTTGTGCACGGAGACACCCGGGACCGGCTGCTGGACGTCACGGACCTGGATGACCGCGCCGGTGTCGAGCCGGATCCGTCCCTGGTCGGCGAGCTGGCCACCGCCCTCGGCGTAGAACGGGGTGCGGTCGAGGACGACCTCGACCTCGTCGCCCTCGGTGGCGGCGGGTGACGGCACACCGTCGACGAGCAGGCCGACGATCCGCGACTCGCCCTCGGTGCTGACGTACCCGGTGAACTCGGTGGCGCCGGAGGTGTCGGCGACCTCGCGGTAGGAGGAGAGGTCGGCGTGACCGGTCTTCTTCGACCTGGCGTCGGCCTTGGCCCGGTCCCGCTGCTCCTTCATGAGCCGGCGGAAGCCGTCCTCGTCCACGGAGAGGCCCTGTTCGGCGGCCATTTCGAGGGTGAGGTCGATCGGGAAGCCCCAGGTGTCGTGGAGCAGGAACGCCTTGTCGCCGGCCAGGACCGAGCCGCCTGCGGCCTTGGTCTCGGTGACGGCCGTGTCGAGGATGTTGGTGCCGCCCTTGATGGCCTTGAGGAAGGCGGCCTCCTCGGCGAGGGCGACGGTCTCGATGCGCTTGCGGTCGGTGATCAGCTCGGGGTACTGCTGGCCCATCGACCTGATGACCACGTCGATCAGGTCGGCGACAACCGGTCCGGTGGCGCCGAGGAGCCGCATGTTGCGCACGGCGCGGCGCAGGATGCGGCGCAGGACGTACCCGCGTCCCTCGTTGCCGGGCGTGACACCGTCGCCGATGAGCATCACGGAGGTGCGCATGTGGTCGGTGACGACGCGCAGGGAGACGTCCGAGGCCTCGTCGGCTCCGTAACGGACGCCGGTCAGTTCGGTCGCCTTGTCGATGACGGCCATCGACGTGTCGATCTCGAACATGTTGTGGACGTCCTGGAGGACCATGGCGAGACGTTCGAGGCCGAGGCCGGTGTCGATGTTCTTGGACGGCAGCTCGCCGAGGATCGGGAAGTCCTCCTTGCCCTCGCCGGCGCCGCGCTCGTACTGCATGAAGACCAGGTTCCAGATCTCCACGTAGCGCTCGTCGTTGACGGCCGGGCCGCCCTCTTCGCCGAACTCCGGGCCGCGGTCGTAGAAGATCTCCGAGCAGGGACCGCAGGGGCCGGGCACGCCCATGGACCAGTAGTTGTCCTTCTTGCCCAGCCGCTGGACGCGCTCGGCGGGGAAGCCGACCTTGTCCGTCCACACGTCGGCGGCCTCGTCGTCGTCCAGATAGACCGTGACCCAGAGCCTGTCGGGGTCGAGGCCGTAGCCGCCGTCGGCCACCGGGGTGGTCAGCAGCTCCCAGGCGAGGGTGATGGCGCCCTCTTTGAAGTAGTCGCCGAAGGAGAAGTTGCCGCACATCTGGAAGAACGTGCCGTGCCGGGTGGTCTTGCCGACCTCTTCGATGTCCGGCGTGCGGACGCACTTCTGCACGCTGGTCAGCCGGGGGGCGGGGGCCTTGACCTCACCGAGGAAGTACGGCTTGAAGGGGACCATGCCCGCGGGGACCAGCAGGAGAGTCGGGTCGTCCGCGATGAGCGACGCCGAGGGGACCGCGGTGTGCCCGCGCCCCTCGAAGAAGCTCAGCCAGCGGCGGCGGATTTCGGCCGACTCCATCAGTGGTCCTCATTCCGGTTGTGCGGTGTACGCGAGTCGAGTCTGTCGCTGTGGTCGTGGTGGTCGTACGCGTCGGCGCCGGGCCCGTGGTCGTCGCGGCGGCGTTCGACACGGCCTTCGACGGCGAGGCGGCGCTGGGCGGGGAGTTCGCGGTCGACGGGGGTGTCGAGCCCCAGCGCCTCGCCCAGTTCGGACTCGCGCTGGGCCATGCCCGCGCGCACGTCGAGGGCGAAGTCCCTGAGCCGGTGTCCGGCGTCGACGGCCTTGTCGGCCGCCTGCGCGGCGAGACTCTCGGGCGCCAGCCGCCGGAGTTTGCTGTGGACCTTGGTGGTGGCCCAGACCCCGGCCGCCGCGCCCGCGGTGAACCAGAACGTACGGCGGAACATCGCTGCCTCAGCCCTTCTGCTTCCTGCTGCGTCGGGCGGACGGAACGGTCCTGCCCACGATGACCGTGCGCCGGCCACGCGCGGCCGGTACCGATGCCTTGCGCTCGGCGGGTGCCGGCTCGGCGGGGGTCTTGCGGCCCATCGCCCGCCGCACGCCGTAGCCGAAGGCCGCGACCTTCACCAGGGGGCCGCCGAAGGTCGACGCCACGGTCGTGGAGAGCGCGGAGGCGTTGGAGGTGACCTCCTGGACGTCCGTGGCGATGGCGTCGACCCGGTCGAGCTGGGTCTGTGCCGCGCGTACGGTCGCCGACGCGTCCGCCAGCAGCGGTACGGCCTGGTCGGTCACGTCCGCGACGAGTCTGGTGGTCGCCTTGAGCGTCTGCGCCAGCCTCACGAGCACCACGGCGAGGAGGGTGACCAGAACCGCCCAGAAGACGGCCACCAGGATCCCGGCAACCTCTCCACCGGTCACGCTGCACCGCTCTCTGCGTCTGTTGTGGGTCGATCGGGTCACACCGGATCTCGAACGACCCGGCCGACCCGAGAAAGGTCTCCCTCGACCCTATCGCGCCCGGAGTGACTCCCCGTACCGCTTTACGGCGGTCGCGGACCCACCTCGCCGGCCGCGGCGGGGACGGGGAGTCGAACCGGCCGGCGGGGAGGCCGCGAAGCCGGTCGGGAGAGCGGTCGGGAGACGCGAGAGCCCGCCGGCTCCCCCTGCCGGATCGGCGGGGAAGCGGCGGGCTGGGCGCGAGTGACCGCGCCGACCACACCTGGATCAGAGGGTGATCAGCGGGCGTAGTACTCGACGACGAGCTGCTCGTCGCAGATGACCGGGATCTCCTTGCGCAGCGGCTCACGGTCCAGACGGAACGCCAGCGCCTTCAGGTTGACCTGGATGTAGCGCGGGGTCTCGCCGTCCGTGTCGTAACCACCCTCGCGGGCGACCTGGAAGGGAACCTTCTCGCGGCTGCGCTCGCGGACCATCACGACATCGTCGGGACGGACGCGGAAGGACGGCTTGTCGACCTTGCCGCCGTTGACCTCGATGTGGCCGTGGACGACCATCTGACGGGCCTGGTAGATGGTGCGGGCGATGCCCGAACGCAGGACCAGGGCGTCGAGACGACGCTCCAGCTCGACGACCAGGGCCTCGCCGGTCTTGCCGCCGGCCTTGCGAGCGCGGTCGTAGGCGCGGGCCATCTGGCGCTCGCTGATGTCGTACTGGGCACGCAGACGCTGCTTCTCCAGCAGACGGACCTTGTAGTCACTGTTCTGCTTGCGGCCGCGGCCGTGCTCGCCCGGCGGGTAGGGACGGGCCTCGAAGTACTTCACGGCCTTCGGCGTCAGCGCGATACCGAGCGCGCGTGACTTCTTGACCTTGGGACGCGACTGGTTAGGCACGTTCTCCAGACCTCCGTTGTAGGTTAGGTTAGGCTCACCTTACTCAAAGGAGATCGCATGTCTCGTCGCCCTGGGAACACCACGCGCATCACAGACAGTCTCGACGCGCAGGGCATCGATACGACGGAGGTCCGATCAGCTCATGGTCAGCCGCGTCCCAGCGGGCTTGAAATCGCCCGGATGCCGTCAGCAGCCGAGCGCACACGAACTCTCGTACAGAGTACATGCTCATCCGTGCTGCTCGTCCCGGGCCTGGACGCCCCCCGACCCGACCAGTTGATGCCCGACGCGCGGGGCGTGGACGGCGAGGGCGACGTGCTGCTGGCCTTCGCCGCGGACTCCCCCGTCGTCCGGGCGGCGACCCACGCACAGGCCGACGAGCTGGCCGCGGTGCTGGAGATCACCGATGTCGCCCCGGTCTCCGTCCCCCACCGTATCCGGGGCCGGGCCTGGGTCTCCGGCTGGCTGACCCGCGCACCGGGGACTGCCGAGCCCGGCCGGACGACACTGCGGCTGGAGGTCGGCGAGGCGTACGTGGACGACCTGTGGGGCGCGGAGTCGGTGGAGGCGGACGCGTTCGCCGCGGCCCTGCCGGACCCGCTGTCGGAGCACGAGGCCGAGCTCCTCCAGCATCTGCACGCCGCGCACAGCGCCGAGGTGGGGACACTGCGCTCGCTGCTCGGCGCGCGGACCGGCGGGACGGCGGCCGTGCCGGTCGGCGTGGACCGCTTCGGACTCCGGGTCCGCTTCACCGGCGTCAACTGCTTCGACGCCCGCTTCGACTTCCCCGAGCCGGTGCGTGACGTGGCCGAACTGCGCCGCGCCATGCACGCGCTGTTCGAGGCCGCGAGCAGCTGAGCCCCGCCGGCCGGCGTCCGGGCATCGGCGCCCGCACGCGTCCCCGGTCGTCCCCGCTCGTCCCCGGTCGAAGGGCTCAGTTCGACGGGGCGTCGCCGCGCAGGCGCTCGCGGACCTTCTCGACCACGTCCGCGTAGCGCGCCTCCGCGCCGTACCGCGTCGGTGCGTAGTACCGCCGGTCCCCCACCTCGTCCGGGAGATACCGCTGCGCGGCGATACCGCCGGGCACGTCGTGCGGATAGACGTACCCCTGCGCGTGGCCGAGCTTGGCCGCCCCCTTGTAGTGGCCGTCGCGCAGATGCGGGGGTACGGGCCCGGCCAGCCCCTTCTTCACGTCCTCCAGCGCGGCGGAGATCGCGAGCGTCGCCGCGTTCGACTTCGGGGCCAGCGCCAGGGCGATGGTCGCGTGGCTGAGGGTGAGCGCGGCCTCCGGGAAGCCGATCATCGCCACCGCCTGCGCCGCCGCGACGGCCGTGGGCAGGGCCGTCGGGTCGGCGAGGCCGATGTCCTCGCTGGCGGAGATCATCAGCCGGCGGGCGATGAACCGGGGGTCCTCGCCCGCCTCGATCATGCGCGCCAGATAGTGCAGCGCCGCGTCCACGTCGGAGCCGCGGATCGACTTGATGAGGGCGCTCGCCACGTCGTAGTGCTGGTCTCCGTCCCGGTCGTACTTCACGGCGGCGCGGTCGACCGTCTCCTCCACCGTGGCGAGGCTGATCTCCTTCTCGCCCTTGGAGATCGCCGCGCCCGCCGCCGCCTCCAGGGCGGTCAGGACCCGGCGGGCGTCCCCTCCGGCGATCCGCAGCAGATGTGCCTCGGAGTCGTCGGGCAGGGAGACCGCGCCGCCGAGACCGCGCTCCTCGGTGAGCGCGCGGCGCAACAGGGCGCGCAGGTCGTCGTCGGTGAGCGGCTCCAGCGTCAGCAGCAGGGAACGTGAGAGCAGCGGGGAAATGATCGAGAAATACGGATTCTCGGTGGTGGCCGCGATGAGCGTGACCCAGCGGTTCTCCACGGCGGGCAGCAGGGAGTCCTGCTGGGCCTTGCTGAACCGGTGGATCTCGTCCAGGAAGAGGACGGTCTCCTTGCCGAAGCCGCCGGAGGCGCGCCGGGCGCCGTCGATGACGGCGCGGACCTCCTTGACACCGGCGGTGATCGCGGACAGCTCGACGAAACGCGCGTCGGTGGCCTTGGAGACGACATGGGCGAGGGTCGTCTTGCCCGTGCCGGGAGGGCCCCAGAGGAGCACGGACGAGGGGCCCGCGGGTCCCCTGCCCTGGGCGGCCTGTTCGACCAGGCGTCGCATCGGGGAGCCGGGCTTGAGCAGATGCCGCTGGCCGACCACCTCGTCCAGGACGCGCGGACGCATCCGGACGGCCAGCGGGCTGCTGGACGGGTCCTTCTCCTGGCGGTCTTCGGCCGCTGCGGTAAAGAGGTCGGGCTCCACATCTCAGAGCCTATGCCAGCCCACCGACAGTGTGATCGGCGCCGATGGCCGGGCGATCCCGGTACGGGCCGGTCAGCTGGTCCAGAAGTCCCACCAGCGGGTCAGGACCAGCATCCCGATGATCCCGATCCACAGCACCGGCGGCACCCAGTGGAACTCCCCCAGCCCACCGCGCAGCCACCTCGGCGCGGGAAGAACCCGGTGCGTGACGTTGAACGTCGTCACGTAACAGAACATCACGATCGTCGCGACCCACGCCAGCGAGCACCACAGACAGAGCGACCCGATGCTGTACAGCGACTGGTACTGCAACCACGTACAGAAACCGACACCGAACAGCATCCCGCCGTTCAGCCCCACCCAGAACCACCGCCGGAACCGCGCCCCCGCCAGCAGCCCCGCACCCACACACACCACCACCGCGTACGCCACCAGACCCAGCATCGGATTCGGAAACCCGAACACCGACGCCTGATCGCTCTTCATGATGTTCCCGCACGACACCACCGGATTCAGACTGCACCCCGGCGTGAACCCCGGATCCTCCAACAGCCTGAACTTGTCAACCGTGATCACCCACGACGCCACCACACCCGCCGCACCCGTCACCACCAACAACCACGCCAGCACCCGCCCCGCACCGAAATGCCCGGGGGCGCCGCCGTGCTCCGCCCGGTCGGCGGTCACGTCGTCCAGCGCTGTACTCGTCATATCGCCGTTCCATGCCTCGTGGTCCGCGGCCTGCGGAGGGGTCCGGTCAATTCTGCCGTACTCGGCCCCGTGTCCACCGTTCGGCGGACATAAGGACGTACGGACACTCGTCCGGGAGAGGCGGCCGGGCACGGGGATTCCGGCCCCGGCGGCGGGCGGCGCGCTCCGGAATCCGAGGCGTGCGGCAGGACGAATCGGCGCCCGCCGGGTTGACGGCTCACGGAACGGGCCCCGGACGCCTGAGGCGTCCGGGGCCCGTCGTCCAATGCCGGGTCGGTCAGGCGAGTCTGGCGGTCAGGTCGGCCACCAGGCCGTCGAGCGGTACGGGCTTCTGCTCGCCGCTCTCCATGTCCTTGACCTGCGCCACGCCCTCGGCGAGATCGCGCTCACCGGCGACGACCGTGAACCGCGCGCCCGAGCGGTTGGCGTTCTTCATCGCGCCCTTGAGTCCCTTGCCGCCGTAGCTGAAGTCGGCCGCGACCCCGGCCCTGCGCAACTCGGTGACCACGCCGAACAGCAGCCGGCGCGCCTCCTCGCCGAGCGGTACCGCGAACACACTGGTGGCGGGCGGCAGTTGGAGCGTGATGCCCTCGGCCTCCAGAGCCAGCACCGTACGGTCCACTCCGAGCGCCCAGCCCACGGACGGCAGCGCGGGGCCGCCGATCATCTCGGAGAGCCCGTCGTAGCGCCCGCCGCCGCCCACGGCCGACTGCGCGCCGAGACCGTCGTGGACGAACTCGAAGGTCGTGCGGGTGTAGTAGTCGAGCCCCCGTACGAGCCGTTCGTCGTCCTCGTACGCGACACCCGCCGAGGTCAGCAGAGCGCGCACCTCCGCGTGGTACTCCCGGCAGGCGTCGCACAGATAGTCGCGCAGCCTCGGGGCGTCGGTGAGCTGGCTCCGTACGGCCGGGCGCTTGTCGTCGAGGACCCGCAGGGGGTTGATCTCGATACGCCGCCGGGTGTCCTCGTCCAGGTCGAGATCGCGGAGGAAGGTCTGGAGCGCCTCGCGGTAGACGGGGCGGCACTCCTTGTCGCCCAGCGAGTTCAGCAGGATGCGGAAGCCGGTCAGTCCGAGCGAGCGGTACGCCTGGTCGGCCAGGATGATCAGCTCGGCGTCGAGCGCCGGGTCCTCGGCGCCGATGGCCTCCGCGCCGACCTGCGAGAAGTGGCGGTAGCGGCCCTTCTGCGGGCGCTCGTAGCGGTAGTACGAACCGGAGTACCAGAGCTTGACGGGGAGGTTGCCCGCCTTGTGCAGATTGGCTTCGAGCGCCGCGCGCAGCACGGAGGCCGTGCCCTCGGGGCGCAGCGCCAGCTCCGAGCCGCCCTTGGTGGTGAGGGTGTACATCTCCTTGGTGACGATGTCGGTGGACTCGCCGACGCCGCGGGCGAAGAGCTCGACGTCCTCGAAGCCGGGCGTCTCGATGTAGCCGTAACCGGAGTTCTTCAGCGGCGCGGAGATCGCCTCGCGCACCGCGAGGAAGACGGCGGAATCCGGGGGGAGCAGGTCGTACGTGCCCTTGGGGGCCTGAAAGGTGTTCATGAGGTTCGCTGCGTCACATTCCTCGTCGCGGAGCGGCGCTCGGGCCGCTGCCGGGGCCTGCGGCCACCTCGCGCAGAAAGGGGTTGGTGGCTCGCTCCTGGCCGATGGTCGTCTGGGGGCCGTGGCCGGACAGCACCACGGTCGAGTCGTCGAGCGGCAGGCACACGCGGCCCAGTGACTCGAGCAGCTCGGCCGCGTCGCCGCCGGGCAGGTCCGATCGTCCGACGGAGCCGGCGAACAGCAGGTCCCCCGAGAACAGTACGGGCGGGATGTCCGCCGCCTCGGGCAGCCCGAAGGTCACCGACCCCTTCGTATGGCCGGGCGCGTGCGCGACGCCGAAGCGCAGACCCGCGAGCTCCAGCTCGGCGCCGTCGGTCAGCTCCTTGAGGTCGTCGGGCTCTCCCACCGTGAGCTCGCCCATGAGCGGCATGCCGATGGCGCGGCCGAGGCCCTTCTCGGGATCGCTCAGCATGTACCGGTCCGCGGGGTGGATCCAGGCCGGCACGTCGTGGGCGCCGCAGACGGGGACGACCGACGCGACGTGGTCGATGTGGCCGTGGGTGACCATCACGGCGACCGGCTTGAGGCGGTGCTTCCTGACCGTCTCCGCGACGCCCTCCGTCGCCTGGTGGCCGGGGTCGATGATCACGCACTCCTCACCCGCGGCGGGGGCGACCAGATAGCAGTTGGTCCCCCAGGCCCCGGCGGGGAAACCGGCAATAAGCACGATCGTCCTCAAATGTCGTCCGTCGGGAGATTGCAGCAGATCAGAGCCTACCGGCGCTCCTCATTCCACAGGTAACCCATATACCGTACGGGGCTAGTCAGCGTTCGTAGGACTTAGTTCCGAGCACGGTCCGAGCACCGCCCCGACAGGGCCCACGAAGACACGAGGAGACGACCCGGTGGTCAACAGCGAGCAGCGCCGGCGCCAGCTTGCCAGGGAGAAGTTCGAGCGGCAGCAGCAGCGCCGGGCGGAGATCCGCAGGGGCGCCAGGCGCCGTAACGCGATCATCGCTTCCGCGCTGGCCGTCGTACTGGCGGCGGCGGGCGGCGCGTGGGCCATCGCGGGCCTGACGGACGACAACGGTGAGAAGGACGTCGCGCAGGACAGCCCGTCCGCGCCCCCGTCGCCGACCGAGAGCAAGCCGGCGGGGCCGAAGATGGCGATCGACGCCAAGGCGAAGTACACGATGTCCCTCAAGACGAACCAGGGCGACATCGGTATCGCGATGGACGCCGCGAAGACTCCCGAGACGGTGAACTCCTTCAAGTCCCTCGCGGACAAGAAGTTCTTCGACGGTACGAAGTGCCACCGTCTGACCACGGAGAACATCTTCGTGCTCCAGTGCGGCGACCCGAAGGGCGACGGCACGGGCGGTCCGGGCTACACCATCGCGGACGAGAACCTCGACGCCCTCGGCAAGCCCGGCGCGGACGGCTCGGTGACCTACCCGGCGGGGTCGGTGGCGATGGCGAATACCGGCCAGCCGAACAGTGGCGGCAGCCAGTTCTTCCTGGTGTGGAAGGACACCAAGCTGCCGCCCTCGTACACGCCCTTCGGCACGATGGACGCCGAGGGCCTGAAGACCGTGAAGGCCGTGGCGGCGGGCGGCGTCACCGGTGACAACAAGGGTGACGGCGCACCGAAGAAGACCGTCACGATCGAGAAGGGCACGGTCGACAAGACGTGACGACGGTGGACCGGCGGCACGGCCCGCGGCGCGGGGCCTTCGAAGGCCCCGCGCGGTACCCCGCGAATTTCGGCCGTGCGGAGTGCGGACAGCCGGGCCGCCGGTCACCTAGATTGGCGTTGTGCGACGCGCGGGGCCGTCTTTGCGGATCCGCTTTCGCGTCGCGGAAGACGGGCGAGGCCCGTCCAGGAAACTGTGGATGATGCCCGGGGGGCACCCCTCGCAGGCATCAGGTGGAGGAGGCGCTGTGAGCAGCGACCCGTGGGGCCGTGTCGATGAGACAGGCACCGTGTACGTGCGCACGGCCGAGGGCGAGCAGGTCGTCGGATCGTGGCAGGCAGGCTCTCCCGAAGAGGCTCTGGCCTACTTCGAGCGCAAGTACGAGGGCCTGGTGGTCGAGATCGGCCTTCTCGAACGGCGGGTGAGGACCACCGATCTCTCGTCCAAGGACGCGCAGGCCGCCATCGACCATCTGCGGGCGCAGGTGGACGAGCATCACGCCGTCGGCGATCTCGCCGCCCTGCGTACGCGTCTCGACGGCCTCGTCGCGACGGTCGAGGCGCGCCGTGAGGAGCGCAAGGTCCAGAAGGCCAAGCAGACGGACGCGGCCCGTGAGTCGAAGCAGGCTCTGGTCGCGGAGGCCGAGGAGCTGGCCAAGAGCGACCAGTGGCGCTCCGCCGGTGAGCGGCTGCGCGCGCTGGTGGACACCTGGAAGGGGCTGCCGCGGCTGGACCGGAAGTCCGACGACGAGCTGTGGCACCGCTTCTCGCACGCGCGCTCGGCGTTCTCCAAGCGCCGCAAGGCGCACTTCGCCTCGCTGGACGCCCAGCGCGAGGAGGCCCGTAAGGCCAAGGAGAAGCTGGTCGCCGAGGCCGAGTCGCTGTCGGGCTCGACGGACTGGGGCGGGACGGCCGCGCGCTACCGGGAGCTGATGACCGAGTGGAAGGCGGCGGGCCGCGCGCAGCGCGAGGCCGAGGACGACCTGTGGAACCGCTTCCGCGGCGCCCAGGACGTCTTCTTCGCCGCGCGTGGTGAGGTCTTCGCCGAACGGGACGCGGAGCAGACGGAGAACCTGAAGCTCAAGGAGGAGCTGGCGGCCGAGGCCGAGCGGCTGCTCCCGGTGAAGGACCTGAAGGCGGCCCGCGCCGCGTTCCGGGCCATCAACGAGCGGTGGGAGGCGGTCGGGCATGTGCCGCGCGACGCCAGGCCCAGGGTCGAGGGCCGGATGCAGACGGTCGAGCGGGCTCTTCAGGAGTCCGAGGAGAACGAGTGGCGCCGTACGAACCCGGAGGCGCGTGCGCGTGCCGCGGGTCTGACGGGCCAGCTCCAGGCGGCCGTGGACAAGCTGCGCACGCAGATCGACACGGCGCGCGCCTCGGGCAACAACGCCAGGGCCGACAAGCTGGCCAAGGAGCTCGAGGGCCGCCAGGCGCTGCTGGACCAGGCTCTGAAGGGTCTCCAGGAGTTCGGCGGCTGACACCGCGCGCTTACGAGGGAGCGGCCCGGCGGTGGGAGTCACCGCCGGGCCGCTCGCGCTCCGTCGCCGGGTGTCCTAGGGCCTGCGGGCCGAGGTGACGCGGTAGACGTCGTACACGCCCTCCACACCCCGTACGGCCTTCAGCACATGTCCGAGGTGCTTCGGGTCGCCCATCTCGAAGGTGAAGCGGGAGGTGGCGACCCGGTCGCGGGAGGTCTGGACCGCCGCCGACAGGATGTTGACGTGCTGGTCGGAGAGGACCCGGGTGACGTCGGAGAGCAGCCGGGACCGGTCGAGCGCCTCGACCTGGATGGCGACGAGGAAGACGGAGGACTGGGTGGGCGCCCACTCGACTTCGAGGATCCGCTCGGGCTGCTGCGAGAGCGAGTCGACGTTGACGCAGTCCGCGCGGTGGACGGAGACGCCGCTGCCACGGGTGACGAAGCCGATGATCGGGTCGCCCGGGACCGGGGTACAGCAGCGGGCGAGCTTCACCCACACGTCCTCGACGCCCTTGACGACCACGCCGGGGTCGCTGCTGGAGCGGCGCTTGGAGCGTCCGCGCGAGGGCGGCGCGCTCTCGGCGATGTCCTCGTTGGCGGCCTCCTCGCCGCCGAGCGCCTGGACGAGTTTCTGGACGACGCCCTGCGCGGCGACATGGCCCTCGCCGATCGCCGCGTAGAGCGAGGAGATGTCGGGGTAGCGCATCTCGTGCGCGAGCGTGACGAGGGAGTCGCCGGTGAGGATCCGCTGGATCGGCAGGTTCTGCTTGCGCATCGCCTTGGCGATGGCGTCCTTGCCGTGCTCGATCGCCTCGTCGCGGCGTTCCTTGGAGAACCACGCGCGGATCTTGTTCCTGGCCCGGGGCGACTTGACGAAGCCCAGCCAGTCCCGTGAGGGGCCCGCGCCCGACGCCTTGGAGGTGAAGACCTCCACCAGGTCGCCGTTGTCGAGGGTCGATTCGAGGGGGACGAGCCGGCCGTTGACCCGCGCCCCTATGGTGCGGTGGCCGACCTCCGTGTGGACGGCGTAGGCGAAGTCGACGGGGGTGGCCCCGGCGGGCAGCGCTATGACGTCGCCCTTGGGCGTGAAGACGAAGACCTCGTTGCGCGAGAGGTCGAAGCGCAGGGACTCCAGGAACTCGCTGGGGTCCTCGGTCTCCTTCTGCCAGTCGAGCAGCTGGCGCAGCCACGCCATGTCGTTGACGGTGTCCTGGCCGCCCTTGCCGGTGTTCCTGGGGACGTCGGTACGGACCTTGGAGGCTCCGGCGACGGCCTCCTGCTTGTACTTCCAGTGCGCGGCGATGCCGTACTCGGCGCGGCGGTGCATGTCGAACGTACGGATCTGGAGCTCGACCGGCTTGCCGCTGGGCCCGATGACCGTCGTGTGCAGCGACTGGTACATGTTGAACTTGGGCATCGCGATGTAGTCCTTGAACCGCCCCGGGACCGGATTCCACCGGGCGTGGACGGTGCCGAGCGCCGCGTAGCAGTCGCGGACCGTGTCGACGAGGACCCGGATGCCCACCAGGTCGTAGATCTCGGCGAAGTCCCGGCCCCGCACGATCATCTTCTGGTAGACGCTGTAGTAGTGCTTCGGCCTGCCGGTGACGGTCGCCTTGATCCGGGCGGCGCGCAGATCGGACTGGACCTCGTCGGTCACTATGGCCAGATACTCGTCGCGCTTGGGGGCCCGCTCGGCGACGAGCCGGACGATCTCGTCGTACATCTTGGGGTAGAGAATCGCGAAGGCGAGGTCCTCCAGCTCCCACTTGATGGTGTTCATACCCAGGCGGTGGGCCAGCGGCGCGTAGATCTCCAGCGTCTCGCGGGCCTTCTTCTCCTGCTTCTCCCGCTTGAGGTAGCGCATGGTGCGCATGTTGTGCAGCCGGTCGGCGAGCTTGATGACGAGAACCCGGGGGTCCTTGGCCATCGCGACGACCATCTTGCGTACGGTCTCGGCCTGGGCGGCCTCGCCGAACTTGACCTTGTCGAGCTTGGTGACGCCGTCGACGAGGAGGGCGACCTGGTCGCCGAAGTCCTTGCGCAGGGTGTCCAGGCCGTACTCGGTGTCCTCGACGGTGTCGTGCAGCAGCCCCGCCATCAGGGTGGCCGGGTCCATGCCCAGCTCGGCGAGGATCGTGGTCACGGCGAGGGGGTGCGTGATGTACGGGTCGCCGCTCTTGCGCTTCTGGCCCCGGTGCCAGCGCTCGGCGACCTGGTAGGCGCGCTCGATCTGGCGCAGGACGGCGGTGTCGATCTTGGGGTCGTTGCTCCGTACGGTCCGCAGCAGCGGTTCGAGGACCGGGTTGTACGGCGACGAGCGCTGCACACCGAGGCGGGCCAGCCGGGCGCGTACGCGGTTGGAGGAGCCGCCGGTGCGCGAGGGGGCGGCCGGCGGGGGCTTCGGCGCGGTGACGGGGACCGGGAGCCGGCTCTTGGCGGCGGAGCCGGGTCCGGCCGCGGCTGCGGAGGGTGGGGCGGGAGCCGGGTCCACCGGCTTCGACGGGCTCCGCACGGGCTCGGACGCGTTGCGGTCGGAGCGGTCGGAGCTCTCGTGCCGGGTGGTCCCGTGCTCGGAGCCGCCCGGCCCGGACCCGTCGCGCTCGGCAGACGTCCGCGCAGCCGTCCTCGACCCGTCCGCCTGATCCTGCGGCGGGGCAGGCGCCGCCATGGCCTGGTCTGTGTGGGGATCGGGCTGGGCGGCGGCGAGTGGCTGGGCCTCGTCCGGCAAGAGCGCTCCTCGTGGGTTTCCGGGGTCCCCCGGTCGGGTGCGGAACGGCCATGGTATCGACCTCGTGCCGCGGCTGCTCACGGGACCGTTGACGGCGCGGGGACATGGAGAGTTTCCGAGGTGACGAGTGTGAGAACGCGGACGCCCCGGGCGGAATTCCCGGGGTGTCCGTTTTATTCGGTTTTGCCAGGTAGCGGCGGAGGTGCTCAGACCGTGATCAGGGCCTCCAGCGGAGCGTCCCGCAGATGGGGCTCCAGACGGGCCCTGCCGCCGAGGAAGCCCAGCTCCAGCAGGACGGCCACGGCCACCACGTCGGCGCCGGCCCGGCGTACCAGTTCGACCGAGGCCCCGGCGGTGCCGCCGGTGGCGAGCACGTCGTCGATGACGATGACGCGGTCGCCCTCCTGGAGGTCCTCGGCGTGGATCTCCAGCTCGGCGCTGCCGTACTCCAGGTCGTACGTCTGCGACAGCGTCGCCCCGGGCAGCTTCCCCGCCTTGCGGACGGGGATGAAGCCGATGCCCGCGCGGACCGCGACCGGCGCGGCCAGGATGAAGCCGCGCGCCTCCAGACCGACGATCTTCGTGGCCCCGTGCCGTACGACCGGCTCGGCGAGCGCGTCGGTGAGCGCCGTGAAGGCCTTCGGGTCCGCGAGCAGCGGGGTGATGTCCTTGAACATCACCCCCGGCTTCGGATGGTCGGGCACATCGCGGATACGGCTGAGCAGCAGCTCCTTCGTGCTGTCGTCGATCATCGACGCTTCCCCGAAGGGCGGCCCCTGCCACGGCCGCCGTGGCTCCGGGGACCCGCGACCGCGGCGGCGGGCGTGGCGGCGCGGGGCGCCACCACCTCGTCGTGCGGCTCGTCGTCACCCGGCTCGTCCGAGTCCTCCTGCACGGCGTCGGCCGACTCGCCCTTGGCCGCGGCGGCTGCCCGCTTGGCCAGCACGCGCTTCTTCAGTGCCTTTATCTGCGGCTCGCGCTCCTTGAGGTCGGCGACCAGCGGAGTGGCGATGAAGATCGACGAGTACGCGCCGGCCGCGAGGCCGACGAAGAGCGACAGCGAGATGTCGTTCAGCATGCCGGCGCCGAGGAACCCGCCACCGATGAAGAGCAGACCGGCGACCGGCAGCAGCGCGACCACGGTGGTGTTGATGGAACGCACCAGGGTCGAGTTGATGCTGCGGTTGGCCACCTCGCTGAAGGTGAAGCGCGTCTGCTTGGTGATGTCCTTCGACCCCTCCTTGAGGCTGTCGAAGACCACGACCGTGTCGTAGAGGGAGTAACCGAGAATGGTCAGCAGACCGATCACCGTGCCCGGTGTGACCTCGAAGCCGACCAGCGCGTACACACCGACGGTGATCGTGAGGTCATGGATCAGCGCGATGAGCGCGGCGGCCGCCATTCTCCATTCGAAGGCGATCGCCAGATAGATCACCACCAGGATCATGAAGATCCCGAGTCCCGTCCAGGCCTTGTTGGCGATCTGCTCGCCCCAGCTCGGCCCGACCAGGTCGGCGTTGATCTTCTCCTTGGGGATGTTCAGGTCCTCGGAGAGCTGGGTCTGCGTCTTGTCGGCCTGCGCCGTGTTCAGCTCGGTGACCTGGATACGCAGGCCGCCGTTGCCGAGCTTCTGCACGATCGCGTCATGGCCGGACGCCGCTTCCGCGTGCTCCTGGGCCTCCGACACGGAGATGCTCGTCTTGGGGGTGTTGAAGACGGCACCGCCCTTGAACTCGATGCCCATGTTGAGCCCTCGTACCGCCAGGCCCGCGATGGCCGTGATGGTGATGAGGATCGAGAGCGCGTACCAGAACTTCCGCTTCCCGACGAAGTCGTAACCGACTTCGCCGCGGTAGAGCCGGGCGCCGAGATCGCCGAGTCGCGACATCTCACGCCTCCTTCGGGTCGGTGGGGGCGCTGAAACGGCGGGTGCGGCGCAGCGGTGGTTTCGCTCCGAGGCGCTTCGGGTCGAGACCGGACCAGGAGCCGCCGCGCGAGAAGAACTTCGTGCGGGCGACCAGGGTCATGATCGGCTTCGTGAAGAAGAACACCACGACGACGTCGAGGACCGTGGTGAGGCCCAGCGTGAACGCGAAGCCCTGCACCTTGCCGACGGTGACGGTGAACAGCACGGCCGCGGCGAGGAACGACACGAAGTCGGACACCAGGATCGTGCGCCGGGCACGCGGCCAGGCCCGTTCGACGGCCGGCCGCAGCGTACGGCCTTCTCTGATCTCGTCACGGATTCGTTCGAAGTACACGATGAACGAGTCTGCCGTGATACCGATCGCAACGATCGCACCACACACCGCGGGGAGGTTGAGGGCGAAGCCGATACCTGGTCCGAGCAGGGTCATGATCGCGTACGTCATGACGGCCGAGGCCAGCAGGCTGACGATGGCGATCATGGCGAGGCCCCGGTAGTAGAGCACCAGGTAGATGATCACCAGTGCGAGGCCGATGGCGCCCGCGATCAGACCGGCGTGCAGCTGCTCACCGCCGAGAGCGGCGGTGACCGTGGTGACGGTCTCCTCCTGGAAGGTCAGGGGGAGCGCGCCGTACGACAGGATGTTGCCCAGGTCCTGCGCGGACTCCTGGGTGAAGTTGCCGGAGATCTCGGCGTTGGCGCTCAGCGTCTGGCGCACCGAGGGCGCGGAGACGACCTCGCCGTCGAGAACGATGGCGAACTGGTTCTGCGGCGCCTGCTGCTGCGAGAGCTTGCTGGTGATCGCCTGGAACTTCTTCGAGCCGCCGCCCGTGAAGTCCATCTGGACGATCCACTGGCCGGTCTGCTGGTTGATGGTGGCGTTGGCGTCGTCGACGTCCTTGCCGCCCACCTCGGCCGGGCCGAGGACGTACTTCTCCCACACGCCGTCGTTCTCACCGCAGGCGAGGGTCGGCTGGTCCGGCTTGGCGGTGTCGCCGAGGACGCCGCGCGCCTTCTCGTTCGTACAGTCGAGCGCCGCGAAGTCCGCCTGGAGCTTCTCCGTCGCGGGGTCCGCGGGCGGTGTCGCGGGCTCGCTCGGCGAGGGACTGGGCTTGTCGTCGGCCGAGCCGCTCGGCGTGGGCGACGCGTCGGCCTTCAGATCGTCCGTCAGGGGGCGGCCCTGGGTCGTCTCCGAGGGACTGGGGTCGCTGTCACCCGAAGGGGAGGCGGTCTCCTTCGGCTTCTCGCTCCCGGAAGGGCTCGGGCTCTCGCTGGAACCGGCACTCGGGGACGGGTTCGCGTCCGGCGGCGGCTGCTGCGCGGCGGGGTCGCCCGGTCCGAGGGTCAGGACCGGCCGGAAGTACAGCTGAGCGGTGGTGCCGACCTGCTCACGAGCCTGCTGCGAGTTCGTGCCCTTGGGGATGTTGACAATGATGTTGTCGGATCCCTGGGTCTGAACCTCGGCCTCCTGAACGCCGAGACCGTTGACACGACGCTCGATGATGCCGACCGCGGTGTTCATGTTGGTCTCGTTGACCGCGTTCGCCTGACCGGGCGAGCTCTTGGCCTTGAGCGTGATGGTCGTGCCGCCGGCGAGGTCGATACCGAGGCGCGGTGTGAGCTCACCGGCCCCGAACATCCCGCCGACGAGGGCGATCATCGCGATCAGGAACAGGATCAGGGTGCGCCCCGGCTTTCCCGGGGCCCCCGTCTGCCTTCGGCCCTTCTGAGGTGCTGCCACCTTTTCGTTTCTCCCTGTCCAACCGCCCCACGCCGGGTGAGCGACGGAGCGGCAACGAAGTGTTGTGGGGACGTGCCCACGCGAATGCCGACGTCGTCCGGGGACCGCGGTGCGCCCGGGGGCGCGGTGCGGGACCGGACGGGACTACTTCGCGCCGCTCTCGCCGTCGGCCTTGCCGTCCTTGGGCTCGACCGACTCCTTCTCGGCGTCGACATCGACCTTGGTCGCGTCGACGGCGGCCTCGGCCTCGGCGTCTTCCGGGCTGTCCTTCTTGCCCAGGTCGATCTTCGAGACGTCGTCGTCCACCAGCGAGGAGGCGTCGTCGGGCACGACGTGGCCGTCGACCTCGAACTCCTCCTCGTCGCCGTGGACGATGCGGTTGTACTCGTCGTCCGTCAGGACGGCGCCAATGGCGTTCTTCGCGTACACGGCGTGGACGGCCGGCGCGACCTCCAGGAGGACCGTGTCCTCGTGAACTTCCTTGACGGTGGCGTACATGCCCCCGATCGTCCGGACACCTGTGCCGGGCTGCATCTCATTGCGCATCTGCACAGCCGCCTGCTGCTTCTTCTTGGCGGACCGGGTCATCAGGAACATGGCCCCGATGAGCACGATGAAGGGGAGGAGGGTCACGAGACTCACGGGAGGGAACTTCCTTCGCACGACCGCGCTGTCGAGCGGCCTGATATACGGGGGGCGGTTGCCGACCGTTACGGGCGGCATCGGCGGAGTCTAAGCGAGTCCGCATCAATGGAACAACGCCCAGCATGGCACCGGGGTTCCTGCCGGGGCGAGTGCCCGTGCGCTCACGCCCCGAACAGCCCCGGTTGTCCGCTTGCGCCTGGGCTCCGCGGGGGTGGGGTCAGCCCCAGATGCGCCCATGCGGCGGGCGTCGCCACCCGGCCACGGGGAGTACGCGCGAGCAGCCCCTCCCGTACGAGGAAGGGCTCGGCGACCTCCTCGACCGTCTCGCGCTCCTCCCCCACCGCGACGGCGAGGGTCGACAGGCCGACCGGGCCGCCGCCGAAGAGCTTGAGCAGGGCCTGGAGCACCGCCCGGTCGAGCCGGTCCAGGCCCCGTTCGTCGACCTCGTACACCCGCAGGGCGACGGAGGCGATGTCCCGGTTGATGTATCCCTCGGCCTTGACCTGCGCGTAGTCGCGCACCCGGCGCAGCAGACGGTTGGCGATACGGGGCGTGCCCCGGGAGCGCCCGGCGATCTCGGCGGCGCCGTCCGCGTCGATCTCCAGGTCGAGGAGGTGGGCGGAGCGGTGGATGACCCGTTCCAGCTCGGCGGGCTCGTAGAACTCCATCTGCGCGGTGAAGCCGAACCGGTCGCGCAGCGGGGGCGGCAGCAGGCCCGCCCTGGTGGTGGCGCCGACCAGGGTGAAGGGCGGCAGCTCCAGCGGGATGGCGGTGGCGCCGGGGCCCTTGCCGACGATGACGTCGACGCG
This sequence comes from Streptomyces sp. NPDC058653, assembly GCF_042716895.1. Lineage (NCBI taxonomy): Bacteria > Bacillati > Actinomycetota > Actinomycetes > Kitasatosporales > Streptomycetaceae > Streptomyces > Streptomyces sp. NPDC058653. Next base: position 59,710 of record NZ_JBHXRM010000008.1, read on the forward strand.
GAAGTCCTCCATGGCCATGTAGAGCATCTCCTCGGCGGGCCGGGACATCCGGTGGATCTCGTCGAGGAAGAGGACCTCGCCCTCCTGGAGGGAGGAGAGGATCGCGGCGAGGTCGCCCGCGTGCTGGATGGCGGGGCCCGAGGTGATGCGGATCGGGGCGCCCATCTCGGCCGCGATGATCATGGAGAGGGTGGTCTTGCCGAGGCCGGGCGCGCCCGACAGCAGGACGTGGTCGGCGGTGGCGCCCCGGGCGAGGGCCGCCTTCAGGACGAGGTCGAGCTGTTCCCGTACGCGCTCCTGCCCGACGAACTCGTGGAGCGACTTGGGCCGCAGCGCCGCCTCGACCGCCTGGTCCTCGCCGTCGGCGGACGCGGCGACGAGCCGGTCGGGCCCGTCGGCCGCGTCCGTCGGCGGAGGGCCGCCTCCCGGCGTCGCCTTGCTGCTGTCGTCCCAGTTCACTGTGGCTCACCTCATGGAATCGGGACGTCCCTGGACGCTCCCGTGGAGTTCGGCTCCGGCGCGGGCCCGGCGGCGGTCGCGGGCCCGTCCTGCCCGCGGGCGCCGGCGTGGCCGGGTCAGCGTGTGCGGTTCAGCGACTGGAGCGCCGCCCGCAGAAGTCGCGGTACGGCGGGGGCCTCGCCCGCCTCGATCGCGGCCTCCGCCTGGGGGGCGACCAGGGCGACCGCCTCGTCGGCCTCCCTCGTCGCGTAACCGAGACCGATCAGCGCCGAGTGCAGCTGATCGTTCCAGGCGGTGGGGACCGTGGCGCCGATCCCCTGTCTGCCGATGGGGGCGCCGAGGGGCTCGCCGAGCCGGTCCTTCAGCTCCAGCAGCAGCTTCTGCGCGCCCTTCTTGCCGATGCCCGGGACGGCCGTCAGCGTCTTCTCGTCGCCCGTGGCGACGGCGACACGCAGGGTGTCGGGCGCGTGCACCGCGAGCATCGCCTGGGCCAGCCGGGGACCGACGCCACTGGCGGTCTGGAGCAGCTCGAACGTCTGGCGCTCGTCGTCGTCGGCGAAGCCGTACAGCGTGAGCGAGTCCTCCCGGACGACCAGCGACGTGGCGATCCTCGCCTCCTCACCGAGCCGCAGTCCGGCGAGGGTGGCCGGGGTGCACTGGACCACCATGCCGACACCGCCGACCTCGATCACCGCGGAGGTCGGGGCGAGGGCGGCCACCGGGCCGCTGACGAAGGCGATCATCGGGGAACCTTCCGTACGGGTACGTGGCCGGCGGGGCGGGACGCCTTCGCCGCGGCGTGCGCCTGCTGGAGACGGCTGACGGCGGGGGCGCGCCAGATGTGGCAGATGGCGAGGGCGAGGGCGTCGGCGGCGTCGGCCGGTTTCGGCGGGGCGTCCAGCCTCAACAGCCGGGTCACCATGGCACCGACCTGTGCCTTGTCGGCGCGCCCGCTGCCCGTGACGGCGGCCTTGACCTCACTGGGGGTGTGCAGGGCGACGGGGATGCCGCGGCGGGCGGCGCAGAGCATGGCGACGGCGCTGGCCTGGGCCGTCCCCATCACCGTACGGACATTGTGCTGGCTGAACACCCGCTCCACGGCGACCAGTTCGGGCCGGTGCTCGTCCAGCCACGCTTCCATTCCCCGCTCGATGGCGACGAGGCGCGATCCGAGGTCCGCGTCGGCGGGTGTGCGCACCACACCGACGCCGAGCATCGTCAACGTGCGTCCCGCGACGCCCTCGACGACGCCGACACCGCACCGCGTCAGTCCGGGGTCCACGCCCAGTACCCGCATCGCGCCCCTCCCCCTCACACTCTCGGTCCCGCTCGATCACACGTTCTGCCGGTGAGTCAGAACCCCTGATCAGCACAGTATCGGTCGCCGCCGACAACGCGGCGGGCCGACGGGAGGTGTGTCCCCGTCGGCCCGCCGCGTACAGCCGGGTTGACGCCTGCGACGGCTCGTGTCCGCCGCCGGACGTCAGGCGTCGACCTTCTCCATGACCTCGTCCGAGACGTCGAAGTTGGCGAAGACGTTCTGCACGTCGTCGCTGTCCTCCAGCGCGTCGATCAGCTTGAAGATCTTCCGCGCGCCGTCCTCGTCCAGCTCGACCTGCATGGTCGGCACGAAGTTGGTGTCGGCGGAGTCGTAGTCGATGCCGGCCTGCTGGAGCGCGGTGCGGACCTCGACCAGGTCGGTGGCCTCGCTGAGCACCTCGAAGGACTCGCCCAGGTCGTTGACCTCCTCGGCGCCCGCGTCGAGAACGGCGCCGAGGACGTCGTCCTCGCCCAGCTCGCCCTTGGGGACGATCACGACACCCTTGCGGTGGAACAGGTAGGACACGGAGCCGGGGTCGGCCATCGAGCCGCCGTTGCGGGTCATCGCGACGCGGACGTCGGACGCGGCACGGTTGCGGTTGTCGGTCAGGCACTCGATGAGCACGGCGACACCGTTGGGTCCGTAGCCCTCGTACATGATCGTCTCGTAGTCGGCGCCACCGGCCTCCAGGCCGGCGCCGCGCTTGACGGCCGAGTCGATGTTCTTGTTCGGCACCGAGCTCTTCTTCGCCTTCTGGATGGCGTCGAAGAGGGTCGGATTGCCGTCGACGTCGGCGCCCCCGGTACGGGCCGCGACCTCGATGTTCTTGATCAGCTTCGCGAAGAGCTTGCCGCGCTTGGCATCGATCACGGCCTTCTTGTGCTTCGTCGTAGCCCATTTAGAGTGGCCGGACATCTGCCTGTCTCCTTCGCGTAACCAATCCTGCTCCGTTCGGCAGAGATCCTACCGGGATCCCCTCACCGCGCGGAGCGCACCATCTGCGTGAAGAAGCCGTGCAGACGGTGGTCGCCGGTGAGTTCGGGGTGGAACGACGTCGCGAGGGCGTTGCCCTGCCGTACGGCGACGACATGCCCGCCGTGCTCGGCCAGCACCTCCACGCCGGCGCCCACCGACTCGACCCAGGGCGCCCTGATGAAGACACCGTCCACGGGGCCCGGTCCCACACCCGCGACCTCGACGGCCGCCTCGAAGGACTCGTTCTGCCGGCCGAAGGCGTTCCTGCGGACGATCATGTCGATGCCCCCGACGGTCTCCTGTCCGGAGCGCGGGTCGAGGATCTTCTCGGCGAGCAGGATCAGTCCGGCGCAGGTGCCGTAGACGGGCATCCCGGCGCGTACGCGCTCGCGCAGCGGCTCCAGCATCCCGAAGAGGACGGCCAGTTTGGACATGGTCGTCGACTCGCCGCCGGGGATCACCAGGCCCTCGACGGCGGCCAGTTCGTCCGGCCGCCGTACGGTCGTGGGCGCGGCGCCGGCCGCCGCCAGGGCGGCCAGATGCTCCCGTACGTCGCCCTGGAGCGACAGGACGCCGATCAGCGGTGAGCGCGCGGCGCCCTGGTCACCAGCCACGGTTGGCGTAGTGCTCGGACGCGGGCAGGGTGTCGATGTTGATGCCGACCATGGCCTCGCCGAGGTTGCGGGAGGCGTCCGCGACGACCTTGGGGTCGTCGTGGAAGGTGGTGGCCTTGACGATGGCGGCGGCGCGCTTGGCGGGGTCGCCGGACTTGAAGATGCCGGAGCCGACGAAGACGCCCTCGGCGCCGAGCTGGCGCATCAGCGCGGCGTCCGCCGGGGTGGCCACTCCGCCCGCGGAGAAGAGCACGACGGGCAGCTTGCCCAGCTCGGCGACCTCCTTGACGATCTCGTACGGGGCGCGGAGCTCCTTCGCGGCGGCGTACAGCTCGTTGTTGTCGTAGCCGCGCAGCCGGGCGATCTCGTTCTTGATCTGGCGCAGATGACGGACGGCCTCGACGACGTTGCCGGTGCCGGCCTCGCCCTTGGAGCGGATCATGGCCGCGCCCTCGGCGATACGGCGCAGGGCCTCGCCCAGGTTGGTGGCGCCGCAGACGAACGGCGTGGTGAAGGCCCACTTGTCCGAGTGGTTGACCTCGTCGGCCGGGGTCAGGACCTCGGACTCGTCGATGTAGTCGACGCCGAGGGACTGGAGGACCTGGGCCTCCACGAAGTGGCCGATGCGGGACTTGGCCATCACCGGGATCGAGACGGCCTCGATGATGCCCTCGATCATGTCGGGGTCGGACATCCGCGCGACGCCGCCGTCCTTACGGATGTCGGCGGGTACACGCTCCAGCGCCATCACGGCGACCGCTCCGGCGTCCTCGGCGATCTTCGCCTGGTCCGGCGTGACCACATCCATGATCACGCCGCCCTTGAGCTGCTCGGCCATGCCGCGCTTCACGCGGGCGGTGCCGGTCTCGGGGGTCTGGCTGCTGGGGATAAGCGTGCTGGACACGGAACGACCTCACTGTGACTGTTGCTGATGCGGTTGATGAGGTGAGGAAACCTCTCCGGACCAGTCCACAGCAAGGGCCAATGGAAGGCCTGTGGATCGTTCTCGTGGCGGCTCCACCGGGAATCCGGCCTGCTCGGGGGGCCGGGCCTCAGGCGGGGCGGTTGGCCAGGGCCACCGGTGGCTCGTCGTCCATCTCGAAGGCGAGCGGGAAGGGCGCGTGCCCGGCGAGCCGGAACAGGCGGACCGTACGGTGCCTGCGCAGGGCGCGGGCCGCGCGTACGGAGTCGTTGTGGAACCGCCGGGTCATCGGGACGAGGCGTACGGCGGCGGCCAGCTCGTCCGCGGCCTCGTCCCCGCCCGGGGCCTCCCGTACCGCCTCGACCTGCGCGACCTCTCCGAAGACGGCCCGCAGTGCCTCGCTCAGCTCGCTCTCGGCCACTTCACGCTGGTCGTCCTCGGCCTGGCGCGCGGCGTGCGCGCCCTGGTAGAGCACGATCGAGGCCGCGGGATCGAGGAGACCGGCGGTGGCCAGCTCCTGCGCGACCGAGGCACGGCGCAGCAGCTGGGCGTCGAGGGAGGCCCGTGACGCGTCGATCCGCGAGTGGAGTCGGTCGAGGCGGCCGGCGGTCCAGCTGAGATAGAGGCCGATCGCCACGAGCGCGACAAGGATCCAGATCAGGGTTTCGGTCACGCATGGCAGGCTACTGGTGGCCGGGGGCCCTTACGCCACCCCGTACCGTCCCCGTTCCGGCGGCGGCCGGCCGGACCCGTGGGCCCGGCCGGAGCGCCCTCCTTGGAAGGGCGTGTCAGTCGCGGACCGCCAGGCCGAAGCGGGCGCGCAGGCCCACGCGTTCGTCGGTGGCCACCGACGCGGCCCCGTCGGTCACCGTCTCGTAGACGGCGAGGATGTCCGCGCCCACCGTCGACCAGTCGAAGCGCCGCACGTGCGCGCTGCCGCGCTCGCCCAGCTCCTTACGGCGCCGCTGGTCGCCCAGCAGCCGTATGGCCGACTCCGCCAGCGCGTCCGCGTCCTCGTTGGCGAACAGCTCGCCCGCCGTGCCCTGGTCGAGGACCTGCGCGAACGCGTCCAGGTCGCTCGCCAGCACCGCCGCGCCCGCCGACAGCGCCTCGACCAGGATGATGCCGAAGCTCTCTCCCCCGGTGTTGGGCGCCACGTACAGATCCACACTGCGCAGCAGCCGCGCCTTGTCCTCGTCGCTCACCATGCCGAGGAATTCGACGCTGTCGCGCATCTCCTCGGGGAGTGACTCCACCGCCTCCTTCTCGTCGCCGCGCCCGGCGACGAGGAGCCTCGTGTCGGGGAACGCCTCGAGAATCCTCGGCAGGGCCTTCATCAGCACCGGCAGGCCCTTGCGCGGCTCGTCGATGCGTCCGACGAAGCCGAGCGTGCGGCCCTGCCAGTCGGGGTTGACCCCGGCCCTGGCGAAGAAGTCGACATCGACCCCGTTGGGGATGACGACGGCGTCGCCGCCCAGATGCTCGACGAGGGTGCGCCGGGCGTACTCGCTGACCGCGATCCGTGCGCTTATCTTCTCCAGCGCCGGCTGGAGGATCGGATACGCGGCGAGCATCACGCGCGAGCGCGGGTTCGACGTGTGGAACGTGGCGACGATGGGTCCCTGCGCCGCCCAGCAGGCGAGCAGCCCGAGCGAGGGCGCGGTGGGTTCGTGGATGTGGATGACGTCGAAGGTGCCGTCGTGCAGCCAGCGCCGTACCCGGGCGGCGGCCAGGAAGCCGAAGCTCAGCCGGGCGACGGAGCCGTTGTACGGCACGGGCACGGCCCGGCCCGCGGAGACCACGAACGGCGGCAGGGGCGTCTCCTCGTCGGCGGGCGCGAGCACCGAGACCTCGTGGCCGAGCCGGATCAGATGATCCGCGAGATCCCTGATGTGGAACTGCACTCCGCCGGGCACGTCCCAGGAGTACGGGCAGACGATGCCGATCTTCACCCGGTCCCACCGACCTTCTCGGCGCCTCCGCCGGCCCCCTCGGTCGTGCCGGGACGGGGGTCGAGGTCGGCGAGCCAGAGACGTTGCAGCATGTGCCAGTCCTCCGGGTGCTCGGCGATGCCGACGGCGAACTTGTCCGCGACGGCCTGTGTCATCACAGACGACTTCTCGGCCCGTTTACCTGTCGCCGGCACCTCGACGGCCGGATACACCCGTCCCCGCATGAGTTTCGGCCCGTCGAAGTGGAGCGACGCCGGCAGCAGCAGCGCCCCGGTCTGCTGCGCGAGCAGCGCGGGCCCGGCCGGCATCCGGGTCTTCTCGCCGAAGAACGTCACCTCGACGCCGGACGCGGACAGGTCGCGGTCGGCGACCAGACAGACCAGGCCGCCGGAGCGCAGCCGTCGGGCGAGCGTCCCGAAGGCGGTGCCCCCGGTGTGCGGCAGCACCTCCATACCGAGGCTCTCGCGGTATTCGACGAAACGGTCGAAGAGCGACTCGGGCTTGAGCCGTTCCACCACGGTGGTGAAAGGAACGCCCAGCCCCCGGGTCAGATAGGCCCCGGCCAGATCCCAGTTGGCCATGTGCGGCAGGGCCAACACGACGCCCCGCCCGCTGTCCAGACCCTCCGTCAGGAGGTGGAAGTCCTTGACCTCGACGCTGTCCCGCACCCGCTCCGCGCTCCAGACGGGCAGCCGGAACGACTCCATCCAGTACCGCGTGTACGAGCGCATACCGGCCTTGGACAGTTCGGCCAGGCGCTCGGGACCCGCGTCCGGCACCACGCGGGCCAGATTCGACTCGAGCCGCAGCACGTTCGGGCCGCGCCGCCTCCAGACGGTGTCCGCGACGGTCCTGCCGAGGGCGACGGCCGCCGGTTCGGGGAGCGTCTTGACGGTGCTCCAGCCGAGCCCGTAGAGGGCGTCGACGATCCGGTCCCGCCCGCCGCTCATGAAGCGGGTCCGCTCGCCCTGGCCGCGTCCGCCTCGGCGGACTCACGCCGTACGGTCACCACACGCTGACCGAGCGTCACCAGACTTCCGGCGGCCACCACCCACAGCGCGATCGGCAGCAGGATGTCGATACCGGGCACCCCGAACTTGTGCATTCCCGCGAGACCGGCGGCCACCAGCGAGATGACAAGACGCTCGGCGCGCTCGATGAGCCCGTTGACCGCCACCGGCAGCCCTATGGACTCGCCGCGCGCCTTTGTGTACGAGACGACCTGGCCGCTCGTCAGACAGAAGATGGCCACGGCGCAGAGCACGTTGTTGTCGCCCGTCCCCGCGTACCAGAGCGCGAAGCCGCCGAAGACGGCGCCGTCGGCGACCCGGTCGAGCGTGGAGTCGAGGAAGGCCCCCCACCGGCTGGAGATCCCGGCCTGCCGCGCCATGTTGCCGTCGACGAGGTCGGAGAAGACGAAGAGCGTGATGACGATCGTGCCCCAGAAGAACTCTCCCCGGGGGTAGAAGATCAGCGCTCCCGCCGTCACTCCCACGGTGCCGATCAGCGTCACAGCGTCGGGACTCACCCCCCGGCGGAGCAGAAACGCGGCGAACGGGGTGAGGACACGCGTAAAGAATGCACGCGCGTACTTGTTCAGCATGGCCTTCCCGACGGTCGTTGGGCAGGCGGCCCCAACGGCCACCGGCTGGCCCATCGTAGCCAGGACCGCGGGCCTCCACCGCCGGGGCGCCCACCTCGACCGGAACGCGCGCCCGCGCCGGACGGGGCGGGGTGCGCACCCGGCGCGGTGACCGACGTATGGACGCGGGCCGACGCGAGTGGAAAGCTCGAAGGACCACCGTGGGCATCGCAGGAGCTGCCACGCGCGGCCCCCACCGCCCGCGCCGACTCCTCACCGTGCGATCGATCGGGAGGCATGATCATGGGCGACAAGGCCAACGGACATCCCGGGGCCGCCGGCAGGGCGGCAACGGCCGACCGGCCCTCCTCCGTACGGAACGTGGCGCTGGTCGGCCACAGCGGATCCGGCAAGACGACTCTGGTCGAGGCCCTGGCGCTGAGCGCCGGGGCTCTCACGCGGGCGGGCCGTGTGGAGGACGGCGGCACCGTCTCGGACTACGACGAGATCGAGCACCGGCAGCAACGTTCCGTACAGCTCTCCCTCGTCCCCCTGGAGTGGGGAGGGTGCAAGATCAATCTGCTGGACACCCCCGGCTACGCGGATTTCGTCGGGGAGCTGAGGGCCGGTCTGCGCGCGGCGGACGCGGCCCTCTTCGTCGTCTCGGCCGCCCAGGAGGCGGAGGCCGTCGCGGGCGCCACCCGCGCGATGTGGGAGGAGTGCGCCGCCGTCGGTATGCCGCGCGCGATCGTCGTGACGCATCTGGAGACCGCCCGCACGGGCTTCGACGAGCTGACGGACGTCTGCGGCGGGATCTTCGGCGGCGACGACCCCGACGCCGTCCTGCCCCTGTATCTCCCCGTGTACGGCGCGCCGGGCCCCGACGGGCACGCGCCGGTCACCGGGCTCACCGGACTGCTCACGCGGCAGACATACGACTACTCGTCGGGCTCCCGCGAGGTGCTGGCGCCCGACCCCGGGCGGCTGCCGCTCATCGACGGGGCGCGGGACCGGCTGATCGAGGGGATCATCGCCGAGAGCGAGGACGAGACCCTGATGGAGCGCTATCTGGGCGGCGGTGAGATCGACGAGAAGACGCTCGTCGACGATCTGGAGAAGGCCGTCGCCCGCGGTGTCTTCCATCCCGTCCTCGCGGCGGCCCCGGCCGCCGACGGGGCGCGCCAAGGCCTCGGCACGGTCGAGCTGCTCGAACTGATCGCCCGGGGCTTCCCCACCCCGCTGGAGCGCCCGGCGCCCGAGGTGACCACCCCGCGCGGCTCCGCCCGCCCGCGGCCCGGCTGCGACCCGGACGGCCCGCTGGTCGCCGAGGTGGTCAAGACGGCGTCCGACCCGTACGTGGGGCGGCTCTCCCTGGTCCGGGTCTTCTCCGGCACCCTGCGGCCCGACGAGACGGTGCACGTCTCCGGGCACGGGCTCGCCGACCGCGGGCACGAGGACCACGACGTGGACGAGCGGATCGGCGCGCTCTCCGCGCCCTTCGGCAAGCGGCAGCGGGTCCTCGGCAGCTGCGTCGCGGGCGATCTGGCGTGTGTGGCGAAGCTGTCGCACGCCGAGACCGGGGACACGCTCTCCGCCCGGGACGACCCGCTCCTGATGCGGCCGTGGACGATGCCCGACCCGCTGCTTCCGCTCGCCGTGCGGGCGCACAGCACGTCGGACGAGGACAGGCTGTCGCAGGGCCTCGCGCGGCTGGCCGCCGAGGATCCGACGATGCGCCTGGAGCAGAACCCGGCCACCGGCCAGGTCGTCCTGTGGTGTCTCGGCGAGGCGCACGTGGACGTGGCCCTGGAGCGGCTGCGCGACCGGTACGGCGTCCAGGTCGACGTCGTACCGCACAAGGTGCCGCTGCGGGAGACCTTCGGCGAGCGGGCGACGGGGCGCGGCCGGCTCGTCAAACAGTCCGGCGGCCACGGCCAGTTCGCGATCTGCGAGATCGAGGTCGATCCGCTGCCCGCCGGCTCCGGCGTCGAGTTCGTCGACAGGGTCGTGGGGGGCGCGGTGCCCCGGCAGTTCGTCCCGGCCGTGGAGAAGGGCGTACGGGCGCAGGCGGCGCGCGGTGTCGCCGCCGGGCATCCGCTGGTCGACGTGCGGGTGACGCTGGTCGACGGGAAGTCGCACTCGGTGGACTCCTCGGACGGCGCTTTCCAGACGGCCGGCGCGCTGGCGCTGCGCGACGCGTCGGCCCGGGCGCGTATCGAACTGCTGGAGCCGGTGGCCTCCGTGGAGGTGGTGGTGCCCGACGAGTACGTGGGCCCCGTGATGAGCGATCTGTCGGGACGGCGCGGCCGGGTGGTCGGCACCGATCGGGCCGGGGCGGGGCGGACGGTCGTCCAGGCCGAGGTGCCGGAGATCGAGATCGGCCGTTACGCGATCGATCTGCGCTCGGTCTCGCACGGCACGGGCCGGTTCAGCCGCGCGTACGCCCGGCACGAGGCGATGCCGGCCCAGGTGGCCGACCGTATCCGGGAGAGCGCCGCCGCCGAGGTGGTGGCCTGAGCGGCGCGCGGGGCGCGGGAGCCACGGGGGACGCGGCGGGTTTCTCCCTGACGCGGAGTGTGTGCCCCGGGTTACGCTGTGGTGCGCCCCAGCTCAGCAGGTGTGCGGGGCACGGTAGTTGGGAACAGGGCGCAGCAGCGGATGCTCGCGGCGATGGGGGCGGACAGTGGCGCAGGACGGATTCGATTTCTCTCCGGGAGCTCAGGTTCCGCTCCAGGGGTCGGCGGGGCAGACGGCGGCGACGCATGCCCTGGCCTCGGCGGCGTACCGCGACAGCTCCATCGAGCAGATCCTCGAGGCCGACAGCGAGTGGCACAAGTCGACGGTGAAGAAGGGCAAGGTGTCGCTCTTCGAGCCGAATCTGGGTGAGGCGTTCTCGCGCGCGGTGCAGACGCGGATGCTGGGTGGCGGCCGTGGCGCGCTCATCCAGTCGTTCGGCACGGAACCGCAGTCGGTGGTCGAGCACTGTCTGGCGGCGACCCGCATCCGTAAGGAGCGCGACACCCGGCTCACGGTGGTGGCGGTCGTCTTCGGTCTGCTGTTCCTGCCGGGGACGCTGCTGTGGATCGGTGTCTTCCAGCTGCGCAGGACGCTGGCCGGGTCGAAGGACAAGAAGGCCGGCGCGATCGGCGGCGCGCTGCTGCTCGGCGCCGCCGCGCTGGCCGTGGTCTTCCTGGTCGCGCTGCCGTTCACGGGTTTCCTCGGCTGGTATCTGCGCGGCGTGATCATCGCACCCGTCATCGGGTGGGTGGTGGCCAAGCGGATCTGCGAGACGACGGCGAAGGACCTGCGCGCCCGGTGGAGCGATCTCCTGTCGGGCGGCGGCGTGGGCGCCAAGGTGCCCGAGGCGGTGCCCGGACATCCCGACGAGACCGCGCGGGAGGAACTGCGGCACAGCCTGGAGAAGCTGACGGCGGAGCAGCGTTCCAACGCGGTCTTCTACGCGGGGCCCAAGGGGATACTGGGCATGGGCACCCGGTGGGGCAGCTGGCAGCTCGCCGAGGATCTGGTCCCCAAGGACCCCACCAAGGAGATCCACCAGTTCCGCAGCTACGACGTGATACGGGCGATGCACGACCAGCTGAAGATGCTGGAGCGCGGCCCGCTCAACTCGGGTGGTTTCCCCAAGCCCGAGGTGAAGCACTGGATCGTCCGGCCGGTCGGCGAGAACGCCGGTTCGGTCAGCAGGCCCGAGGGCCAGGACGTCGAGGCCTACCAGGTCAAGCCGCACGAGATACAGCGCATCTGCAACCACCAGCAGTTCGGCGCGGGTGACCGGCACTATCTGGGCGTGCAGTTCGTGCTGTGGGACGGCCAGTTGATCATCACGATGATGATCACGGTGACGGTCCTGCACGAGACCCTGCGTATCGAGGTGACGGGTCACGCGCTGGGGCCGGTGAACCCGCTCTTCTTCTCGAAGCCGTCGCCGAAGACGGTCACCGTGGCCAAGACGGTCCGGTTCTGGGAGACCACGACCCGCAGTCTGCCGCTGGTGGAGGCGAAGGAGGCGGTGCGGCTCGCGGTCCGCGCGCCGTTCACCTGGTACCCGCCGATCCTCGACTTCCTCGGCGGCAAGCTCGTCCTGCCCGAGCCGTTCGGTCTGCGGCACGCCTGGGCGGACAAGCCGTGGCGCCACCGCTTCATGGCCGACGACGCGATGCGCGCGGCCACGCCCGTGCTGCGGGTGGCGCACACGGCGGCCCTGCGCGTCCTGGAGGAGAACGGCGTGGACACCGCGCGCTTCGGCAGCCGCTCCTCCTCCCTCAGCGGCGCGGTCCAGGACCCGTCACCGAAGAAGGCCGACGTGTACGACGCGTAGCGAGGGAGGGCTACGAGGCCGCCTTCGGCCAGGCGTCGGCGAGCATCACCCGGGTGTCGGCCAGGAGTTGGGGCAGCACCCGGGTACGGGCGACGACCGGCATGAAGTTGGCGTCGCCGCCCCAGCGCGGCACGACGTGCTGGTGCAGATGGGCGGCGATACCGGCCCCCGCGACTGTTCCCTGGTTCATCCCGATGTTGAAGCCGTGCGCCCCGGAGGCCGTCCGCAGCGCGGTCATCGCCTGCTTGGTGAACTCGGCCAGTTCGGCGGTCTCGGCGCCGTCCAGCTCCGTGTAGTCGGCGACGTGCCTGAACGGCACGACCAGGAGATGGCCGCCGTTGTACGGATACAGGTTCAGCACCGCGTACACCGACTCGCCGCGCGCGACGACGAGGCCGTCCTCGTCGGACTTGAGCGGGATCGAGCAGAAGGGGCAGCCGTCGCCCGCGTTCGGACTGGTGGGCTTGTTCTCACCCTGGATGTAGGCCATCCGGTGGGGCGTCCACAGGCGCTGGAACGCGTCCGGGGTGCCCACTCCGATCTGCTGCTCCGGCTCACTCGTCATGCTGTGCAGCATATGACTTCGGCCCGCCGGCGCGTGTCGCCGGGCCCGCCCCGTACACACCCCGGCCATGCTGGCGCGATGCATGTCCGGAACCGGGCGAACCGCCTGCGCGCGTGGGAGCGGCGCCTCGAACTGCCCCTGCTCATCGCCTCGCCGCTCTTCCTCGCCTGTTACGCGGTCCTGGTGCTGAACCACAGGCACGACCCTCTCCCGGGCGATGTCGCGCTCGGGGTCCTCCTCGCGATCTGGGCACTGTTCGCGGTCGACTACGCGGTCCGTCTGGTGCTGAGCGGCCGGGGCGCGCGCTTCGTGACGACGCACTGGCTCGACACGGTCGTCCTGCTGCTGCCCCTGCTGCGCCCGGTGCGGATCGTGAGCACATACGTGACGCTCCAGCGCCGCCGCGACCGGCCGCGGCTGAGCCTGTACGGGCGGGTGATGTCGTACGCGGGGGTGACGGCCTTCCTGCTCAGCCTCGCCGCCTCGCTGGCGGTCTACCAGCAGGAGCGCGGCGCCCCGGGAGCCACCATCCGGACCTTCGGGGACTCGGTGTGGTGGGCCTGCTCGGCGATCACCACGGTCGGGTACGGCGATGTCACACCGGTGACACCGCTCGGCCGGCTGTTCGCGGTCTTTCTGATGGTCTGCGGTCTGGCGCTGCTGGGCGCGGTGACCGGTTCGTTCTCCTCGTGGCTCATCCAGGTCTTCGACCGGGAGGACCGCGCGAGGACGGCGGAGGGAGGCGACGAGGGAGACCGGGGAGCGGGCGTGGAACGGCCTCCGGGAAGCTGACGCCTCCCGGAGGCCGTCGCGGACCTGAAGCTGCGGCGGAGCGGCCGGGGAGTCTCAGACCTGTACGCGGCGCTCCACGACGTCCAGCAGCTCGGCGAGCGCCTCGTCGGCCGGGATGCCGTTCTTCTGCGTACCGTCCCGGTAGCGGAAGGACACCGCGCCGTTGGCGACGTCCTCGTCACCGGCGATGATCATGAACGGTGTCTTGGCCTTCTGGTGGTTGCGGATCTTCTTCTGCATCCGGTCCGCCGACGCGTCGACCTCGACCCGCAGCCCCTCGGCCCTCGCCCGCGCGGCGAACTCCTGGAGGTAGGGCACGTGCGCGTCGCCGATCGGGATGCCGACCGCCTGGATGGGGGCCAGCCAGGCCGGGAACGCGCCCGCGTAGTGTTCGAGGAGCACGGCGAAGAACCGCTCGATCGAGCCGAACAGCGCCCGGTGGATCATGACCGGCTGCTGCTTGGTGCCGTCGGACGCGGTGTACTCCAGCTCGAACCGCTTCGGCTGCTGGAAGTCGACCTGGATGGTCGACATCTGCCAGGACCGGCCGATGGCGTCCTTGGCCTGTACGGAGATCTTGGGCCCGTAGTACGCGGCGCCGCCCGGGTCGGGGACCAGCGGCAGGCCCTGCTTGTCGGCGGCCTGCTGGAGCGCGGCCGTGGCCTCCTCCCACTCCTCGTCCTCACCCATGAACTTGTCCGACTCGGGGTCGCGGGTGGACAGCTCCAGCTCGAACTCCGAGAGGCCGTAGTCGCGCAGCAGCTCCAGCACGAAGGTGAGCAGGGAGTCCAGCTCCTGCGGCATCTCCTCCTTGGTGCAGTAGATGTGCGCGTCGTCCTGGGTGAAGCCGCGGGAGCGGGTGAGACCGTGCACGACGCCGGACTTCTCGTACCGGTAGACCGTGCCGAACTCGAACAGGCGCAGGGGCAGTTCGCGGTAGGACCGGCCGCGCGCCTTGAAAATCAGGTTGTGCATCGGGCAGTTCATGGCCTTGAGGTAGTAGTCCTGGCCGTCGAACTCCATGGGCGGGAACATGCCGTCCGCGTAGTGCGGCAGATGTCCCGAGGTCTCGAAGAGCTTCTTCTTCGAGATGTGCGGGGTGTTGACGAACTCGTACCCGGACACCTCGTGGCGGTGGCGCGAGTACTGCTCCATCTCCTTGCGGATCACCCCGCCCTTGGGGTGGAAGACCGCGAGCCCCGAGCCCAGCTCGTCGGGGAAGGAGAACAGGTCCAGCTCACTGCCCAGCCTGCGGTGGTCGCGGCGCTCGGCCTCGGCGAGGAAGTCGAGGTGGGCCTTGAGCTCCTCCTTGGACGGCCAGGCGGTGCCGTAGATCCGCTGGAGCTGCGGGTTCTTCTCGCTGCCGCGCCAGTAGGCGGCGGCGGAGCGCATCAGCTTGAAGGCCGGGATGTTACGGGTGGTGGGCAGGTGCGGACCCCGGCAGAGGTCCTTCCAGCACAGCTCGCCGGTCTTGGCGTCGAGGTTGTCGTAGATGGTCAGCTCACCCGCGCCGACCTCGGCCGAGGCGCCCTCGGCGGCGTCGGCGGCCTTGCCCTTGAGCCCGATCAGCTCGATCTTGTACGGCTCGTCCGCCAGCTCGACCCGGGCGTCCTCGTCGGTGGTGACCCGCCGGGAGAACCGCTGGCCGCGCTTCTGGATCTCCTGCATCTTCTTCTCGACGGCCTTGATGTCGTCGGGGGTGAAGGGCTCGGCGACGTCGAAGTCGTAGTAGAAGCCGTCCTTGATCGGCGGACCGATACCCAGCTTGGCCTCGGGGAAGAGCTCCTGCACCGCCTGCGCCATGACATGCGCGGTGGAGTGGCGCAGGATGTTCAGGCCGTCCTCGGACGAGATCTCCACCGGCTCGACGCTCTCGCCGTCCGCGACCTCGTAGGAGAGGTCCTTGAGCTCGCCGCCGACGCGGGCGGCGATCACGGTGCGCTCACCGGGGAAGAGGTCGGCCGCCGTAGTGCCCGTCGTCACCACGCGCTCTTCCCGCTCGGAATCGCGTTCGATGGTCACGCGGACATCTGACACCGGTCTCTCCTGACTCACGGGGCGCGCAGGCTCGTTTCCGTACGCGACGGGAATCGTACCGAGCCGGAGGGGCCACTCGCTAAACGGATGAATTGTGCCGCCATCTCCGGCGTACGGCGCAAAGGGTGCGGGTATCACCGATTCGGGCGGTCGGCCGGATGCCATCTGCCAAGCGTGTGCGAGGAGTTCGGGGATGACGCACTGGTACGAGGGCCCCCTGGCCGCATTCGACATCGAAACGACAGGTACCGACGCCGAGGAGGACCGGATCGTCTCGGCCGCCCTCGTCGTCCAGGACATATCGGGCGCCCGCGCCCGGGTCACCCGCTGGCTGGTCAATCCGGGGATACCGGTGCCGCCCGGGGCGACCGAGGTGCACGGCCTCACCGACGCGCTGGTCCAGCGCTCGGGCCGCTGGCCGGCGCCGGTGATCGAGGAGGTCGGGCGCGGTCTGGCCGAGCACTGCATGGCGGGCCGGCCGCTGGTGGTGATGAACGCGCCCTTCGGCCTGACGCTGCTCGACCGCGAGATGCGGCGCCACCGCAGCTCCTCACTGGCCCGCTATCTGGAGAACGCCCCTCTGTGCGTACTGGACCCGAGTGTGCTCGACCGGCATCTCGATCCCGTCCGCAAGGGCCGGCGGCGGCTGATCGATCTCTGCTCCCTGTACGGGGTGGTGCTGGACGGCTCGCACGACGCCGCGGCCGACGCGGCGGCGGCGCTGGAGGTGGTCCGCTCGCTCGGGCGCCGGTTCGCCACCACGACACAGCAGCTCACCGCGGCCCAGCTGCACGCCCGGCAGGCGGGCTGGCACGCGGCCCAGTCACGCGGCCGGCAGGAGTGGTTCACGCGCGGCGGCCCACGGGTGTCGAGCGACCCCACATGGCCGATGCGGCCTCAAATGCCGGTCGTGGCCTGACCGTTCACCCGTACGCCGACACGGCGGCCGGGGCGGGCCCGACAACAGCGAGGCCGGTCCGTCATCGACGGACCGGCCTCTCCCGGTGGGGGACGGTGGGCCTCACCGGAACACGAGGTACACGCTGCAAGCCCTGCAAAACCTACTTGGGAGTCTGCCGGGGCCTGAGGCTCCGCCAATCAAGCGTGAGCCGAAGCCAGTGCGCCGTGTTACGAAGCGCCTCAAGGACGCCCAGATTGCGGAGTTGGTCGAGGCATACGAGGCAGGAGCTACTGCCTACCAGCTTGCTGAGCGCTTCGGCATCAAGCGTCAGACAGTGAGTGCCATCCTGAAGCGCAACAGCATCACACCTCGCTGGCGTCGGCTCACCGATGCGGATATGGATCAGGCCGAGCACCTCTACATCCATCAGCGCATGTCGACCGCCCGTATTGCCGACCGACTGAAGGTCGATCCGGAGACAGTACGTCTGCGCCTACACAAGCGCGGCGTGCGGATGCGCGATCCGCACGACCGCCCTTGACAGCTCCGAACCTCCAGATTGGCCCCACCTTTCACATGATCGGTGGCGCCAATCTGCACCTACCAACCTATCTTTCAGCTCCACGAGCTATAAATGCTCCTTGCCAACCAGTAACCGGAAGGAGGTTTGAATGGAAGAACAAGCACCAGACATGCAAGCACAGGAGCTAGCGGTCGAGGAAGAACGCAAGCCAGTGGTGTTCGCCGTGCGCATTGATCCAGTTCTGCGAGAACAGATAGAAGGACTGCGCGGCATAACGGAGCAGAGCGTCAACGACGTTGGCGTGGAAGCGCTCGAAGGCTGGGTTGCAAAAACGCTTGAGGACAAAACAGTCCGACAGAAAGCCATGGCCGAACTCGACGCCGAGGAGAAACGACTCCAGGAACGTCGGTCAGCCATCGCGGGGATACTTGGCCAGACTGCAACGGCGACGGAGACATCAGGCGAAGCGCCTTCCAGCCCGAGCCGTAGCTAGAGCGGACGGCGCGGAAAGGAGCAGACCGAGCCTTAAGAGGCTTTAGTATCGCAGCTACTGAACGGGAGCCTGATCGCCACCATGGCGGTCAGGCTCCTTCCGTTCTGCTACGCCTACCATCGCGGCCAGATACTCCATCAGGAGACAGGAGCCTGACTTAATGCCTTCGTAGTCGATTTCTCGGTCATCAAAAACGGGGTTCGTGTCAGCCTCGATCGATCCCCAGAAGACGCCAAGACGTCTGACGATCTCAACAGCCTCAGCCAGGAGTTCGGTCCGCACTTCAAAATCAGGGTCCACGAGCAACTTCGGCAACTCGTGCGCCACTTCATTGCGATGGGTCCGAATCTCGGCAAGCGTGGCGACCTGCTCGTCAGTCAACGCGTCCATCTTGACGAGCCAGGCACACGAAGCAAGGTACTTGTTTGCACCCAGCCAAAGCACGTTCCTGGCGTACTGATCCTCGTTGTAGACGTGTGCACCGCCTTTGAAGCCACACCAGAAGAAGTCATGAACGCTGTCGATGATCTGAGGCTTTATGAGCTCGTAGGCAGAAAGGAAGCACCCGGCGCGCATCAGAGTGGCGGCCACCGACTCGGGGGCCAGCTTGGCGTTCAACCGCTGCTCCATGTCCATGGGCGTCACCATGCCAGTGCCCGAGTGAGGCTGTCGAGCAGGTTTCCTACTGCCGCTCATACACGGCCATGATCTTCCCGTACGCCTCGGTGAGGTTCTGCGTCGTGTACTCATCCCACACGTCAATACGAGCCGGGAGACGCTTCATTGGGCGATGCAGAAACTGGCTATGCCACGTCCGGTCCTGGGTCAGAACTACAGGCTCAGCGACATCAGGGAACTGATCGGCCGTGATGTCCAGAAGCCAACTCTCCTGCTCCAGCCAAGCATGCGAGTGGTAGTCGCCTTCGCGGCACCCCGACACGTAGATCCACTCGCCGTGCCCCTGCTCCTGGAGGAACTGGCCGAGCAACGGTGACGCGTCCCCACACGAGCCGTTGGGGAAGTCCCTCAGAGATATGAGACCCGTGTCCGGGCACTCAATGATCGCCTCACGGAAGGCTGCTGCTGCGGAGCGAACCTCGGTCACGTGGTCAACCTACGCTCGATCTTGTCGAGCATCCGCATGAGCAGGCTGGCAGTCATGACGGCCTCGGACGCCTCGGTGACGTCGTCGAACGACACTTCACGGTGGCCGGAAGGGTTGCGTAGCACGGCGTACGCACCCTGGAAGAGCATCATGGTCCCGACGACTTCGCCGGCAGGAGCGGCAGGGTCGGCGAGCGGCCCACCCTGTCGAAAAGCCTTCGTCATGAGGTCGGTACCGAACACGTCATCGCCGAAGCCAGCCAACTGCCGCACACGAACCTCGACGGCCTTCATCGATACGAAGATGGCGTTCTCATACTCGCCAAGGAGGAACTGACGCCGAGCCTTGGCTTCAATCACCGGGTGCAAGTTCCCTTGCAGACGATTGATGCTGCGGACGGTGGCAATGCCTTGCTTCATCGCCTCATGCCCGCGGCGCGTCACGAACAGAGCATGTGCACTTGTGTTGCCCGGCTCGCTTGCAAGCATGCCCTGTGCCCACAACCACTGCACGGCCTCAGCAACGGCGTTTGCCGCACCGGGGGCCCGATAGTTCTCGTCCCGAGTGTAGCTCAAGCAATAGTTATACGAGTTCCACGTGTTGCTTCGCACTATGTCTTCGAGGACATGCAATGCCAGTTCGTCTACGGGCAGTTCGAGGGCATCCTGAGCAGCGATATCGATCATGCATATACATATACGCTGCCAGGATTCGCCTGTAAAGCGGTTCTTCAATATGCCGACGCTGCTGCTAGCTCATCCAAGCCAGCGATCACGTGATGATCGGCGGCCGGTACTCACCGCACCGCACATTTCCGGCCCCGCTGACAGCACGCTCTAGGTGGCTGTAGATGTACTGATCGAACGGCACCCGCTCTTTGGGGACTCCAGCGTACCCGCCCCATTCCTGGAGCTCTTCATCCGTAGCATGGTGGACGCAGTAGTTGAAGCGGTCCCACAGTGGCGGATCATTGAACAGGAACCAGAAGTAGGGGAACTTTTCGGGAACGTCCCCAGTTAGCAAGCGCAGCTCTTCAGTCCCAGCGCGGCTAATGTATTTAGAAGGTGCGCTCTCGATCAGGCCAGCGATCTCATCGAGAAGTCCACCAACGAGATAGCAAACGTACAGCGAGGCCAACAGCACTGAGACCTTGGAATACGGGTGCTCGATGCCGATACCAGTCCGATTTCCGTACCAGTTGTTCCGATCGTGCAGATCGCGCGCTGCGTTATGTGTCGGGTGCAGGAATTTACCTAGGAACGTGTAGTGCGCTTCGATGCGCGCGATCACGGCCTCGTCGATGAGACCGTTCAGCTCCAGGCACTCCAGCAGCCCGTCATACGACAGATAGAACTTGTAATTCAGCGCCGCTTCTTCGCGATGCCCCTTCAGGATTTTCTTCGTCTCCGGCTCACGCTCGTAGTACTCAAAGTAGTCGCCCTCATCCAGGCGCATCTGCTCAGGCCGAAACTGTTGGAACTGAAAGTAGTGAACGGGAATGATGAGCTCCGGGTCCTCCGCGCTCCTAAGCCCTTCGTAAACGTGCATGATGCGCCTACTAACCCGCGGAGCACGCCTTACTTCAACACGATGTTGCGCCTTGTTTTCTTGATGCAGGTCGCGGAGCTTCTCCTGTTCCTCTTTGAGACGAGCTTTAAACTGCCCTTCCGTCAATGCTGATAGGTCCTGGATCTTGATGAGCTTCCGACCACGGCACATCAGCATGAACAGTAGGTAATGTTCCAAGAGCGACCGACTGAGACCAAGGGAGTCGGCAATCTTGCCGTTCTCGATGAGCATCAGGCAACTCTCGGCGGTTTCCATGCGGAAATTGAGGAAGTCAATCAGGTCGTCGTAAGCACCAAATTGGACCTCACCGATGGTCCTCTTGCCGCCCCACGCCACGTATTCGTCAAGCATGGCACGGGTGTGCTGATTTACGCGCTCGATCTCACGGTCAAGATGATTATTCACAGATGCTCTCCAATCTAGTGTCGGAGCCTGGCCACCCTAGGGGTGGCCAGGCTCTCTTTACGTTGAGCGTGTCCATCTGGACGTTATTCCGTCGACTCCGCTTCCTCCACAGCAAGCCACTCATTAAGACCAGTCAGCATCGCCAGCGCGGACACGAAGAGAGCCTTAACGGCGGCTGGTCCTCGGAGGTCGCCGAACACCTTCGTGAGCATCTTCTCGTATTCCCTGCTCTTCCGGTGCGCCGTAGCCTTGGACCTAACCTCTTGCAGGTTACGGAGAAACTGGACGTCACGCTCAGCGTGCGGGTACCCGGCCAGCTTCAGCCAACGTTCGAGCTTTGAGATCCCCTTCTCGTTCTCGATCTTGTCTGGCAGCTGTGCCTGCACCTGCTTTTCATTGATCGCGTCAACGAAGAGCTGGGTCATGATTCGGATGCTTGACTCGAACTCAGCTTGGGAGTCGTTCAGAGGAAGACGAAGACGCTGCAAAAGTCCAGCGTCTGCCTCCTCGGGCTTGCGGAAGAAATCCCAGCCGTAACGCTCGCTCCATGCACGCCCAAACGTCACGTAGCTAGACCTCACGAGCAGGTCTTCCGCCGTTGGCTCAGTAAACTGAGCGAAGAAGGCTCGACGGATAAGCGTTTCACTGGGGCGACCATCTGCCGGAACGTTGAAGCTCCGCCAATAATCACGCTCCTGGCGTGGCAGGTCACGACCCAGGTCGCCAAGAAATACCATCACATGCTCTTCGGCGCTGTTGTCGATTTGGACACCCCACAAGAAAGCACAACGAAGACGACCATCAGATACTTCGTAAAGCTCGGGCTTGTCGTAGTACTTCTGCAAGACTTCCCGACGGAAGAAGACCGGCGTCAGGTAGTGAGGCGCGTCCGGGTTGGCCCCGAAGTAGTTCGCCAGGGCTTCCGGGTTGCATGTATAGCGGACCTCGTCACCATCATCATCGGTCCCGATGATGAACTCGGGGAAGTAGGTGTCCTCTTCCTCGTATGGCCAGATGCCACTTTTCTCGACAGGCGGCGACGACACTACTCGAGTGGCCAGGTAGCGAGTGAAGTCACGACCCATGATGCCGTCACCCGAGTACAGGCCGGCACGCAAGTCATCAGTTGTCCACTCAGCGTCATCGGGCACAGCAGCGCCCTCTGTCCCGTACCTGACTGAGTCGATGTAGAGAATGAGATCGAGTTGCCGTGCAGCCTGGAACTGCCGCAGAAGTTTTGTCCGTACCTCGACCTTCTTGCCGGTGATTTTGACTGCAACCGACGAGGTACCGTCGTCATGCGGCTGCATGAACTGAGACGTCAAATCGTCCCAGTAGAGGTTGTGGTACAGCCGGAAATGTTGAGTCAGCTCAAGCGTCGATGGCACTACCCCGTGGTAGTCACGGAGCAGAACCAACGGCTCGATGCCGTCCGGGGCCCCATCTTGGAAGTAGGTCGCTACCGGCTTACCGTTCTCATGGTGCTGCGAGAAACCGGGGCCGAAGTCACCCTTCGAGATGTCCCAGCCCGGATCACTCAGGATGCGCTCTCGTTTCGAGGGCAGCGCAAAGGCACAATAGATACCACCGTTGGCGTCATCATCGTGCCAGCTGTCGCAAACGACCGTCCACGCACCACGCTCAAGCGAGGTGAAGTGCTGCATAACATCCTGTTGCCTCAAGCCCATTTCGACATTGTAAGACAAACTCCCCCGTGTCGGCAACGACTTTCCGAGCGATTCCACGGGGCACGGTACGTACCACCTGGCCGTACCCGCAGGAGGTTTTAAGCGCCTCAACCTTGGGCGCGTACGCAGAAATGAACCGCAGCCGCGTTTTGACGTGGCGTACACGCTTACGGTCGAAGGCGATTTAGCTTGGAGCGAGTCACAAACCCCACTTGACGACGCTCATTACCGGCTCGTCATGCACTTCGAGAACTACGGTTCCAAGCCGGTGCTCGTGACCGTGAAGCCAGTCGGCTCGTAGCCCTGGAGAAGGCCACGCCGACGCACGTCTCATGATGCAGTTGCGCCCTGTCAGCCGTACGCCCGGATCACTACCCTTGCCCACATGGCGATGGAGACCGTGACGGTACGCACCCTTGACGGCCTGCACTTGGCTGGCACCCTCGAACGCCCCCAGGAGCCCGCTACACGAGCCGTGCTCCTGGTGCATGGTGGCGGCGTCAGCCGCGAAGAAGGCGGCTTCTTCGGGCGACTCGCAACTGGTCTTGCAGGGGCGGGCGTTGCCAGTTTGCGCTTCGACCTGCGCGCCCACGGTGAGAGTGAGGGCAAGCAGGAGGAGCTCACGCTCTCCATGATCCTCAACGACATCCGCGTCATGGTCGCCTATCTCAGGAAGGCGACCGGTGCCATGGACGTCGTCCTTCTTGGAGCCAGCTTCGGCGGTGGCCTGTGTGCCTACTACGCCGCGAAGCGCCCCGATGAGATCACGCGCCTGGTTCTGTTCAACCCGCAGCTCAACTACAAGCGGCGGACGATCGACAGCCGCCCGTATTGGACTGACGACGTCATCAGCGAGGAGGCCGCGACTGAGCTGAGTGACCGTGGCGCGGTCCAGTTCACACCGACGCTGCGCCATGGCCGCCCGATGCTGAACGAGGTCTTCTGGCTCAAGCCCCATGAGGCGCTTGGGGAAGTACAGGCCCCCACCCTGATCGTGCACGGCACAGCTGACACGCTGGTGCCGTTCGAGTCGTCCCGGGATGCGGTGGCAAGCTTCACCGCGCCTGTACAGCTCGTACCCGTCGAGGGTTCACAGCACGGCTTTGCCGTTCACGACGACCCGCAGTACCTGAACCCGAAGAGCCAGGAGTATCAAGCGTTCGTCATCCGCACCGTGACGGACTGGATCACTGCTGGGGTGTAAGCGCCTCGCGGAATTCTCGGACGGCGGGCCGGCTACGCCAGTGATCAAGGGTCGGCAAGACCTCGCCGAGGACACGCACGGTGCGCACCGACTTCACCTCGTGCGCTACAGCGGCCGATGCCCTGCCGACCTTCGCGGCTTCGTCCGGCTCTCCACTGAGCGCCAATGCCGCAGCGCGTCGTGCGTTGAAGAATCCGGTGTCGCGGTGGGACAGCGCTCCTGTGTTGAGTACATCGCTGAACAGGTCGGCCGCGAGACTCGGCTTACCGGCCTCGGTGTAGGTAATGGCGTCTCGCACCAGTCGGGTATGCCCGGTGAAGTACACCCCAAGGGCATCGGGCGTGTCCTCGGGAGCGTTGGTCAGTAGCGTCTCCGCGTCGGCCAACTGGCCGCGCACGACGTCAAGCGGATCGCCAAGCATTGCGCGGCCGAGCGCCTCCTGCTGTGTGACCTCGGCTCGCACTCGCGCCGGCAGGTGCCACCGATCATGGCCTGCCGCCTGGGCGAGCGTCAGCATGCGCAGTGCGTCCCGCTCGTCGTAAGCCATCTGCGACTTCTTGAGCAGCACGTACCCCTGCATGGCGGCGTTGTCAGCCTCCTGCGCCCACTCCATCGCACGGTCGTACCAGAACACTGCGGCCTGCGGCTGCTGGATGTCCCGGTACAGCCAGCCCGCGAACTCTGCCCCGTCCGCGCCAACGGCCAGGAGTTCACGGCGTACGTGCGGCTTCACCTCGCGCGCTTGGCTCTCAATGGCATCGAGCAGAGCGAGCATGACCGGCATCGTCTTCTTCGGGCCAAGCGCACCATCGTCGCACTTGGCCTTTTCGAGTACGCGGCGGAAGTAGTCGACGACCGGGCCGTCAAGGTAGCGGTGAGCGTCATCAAGGGCATGGGCAACGTGCTGTAGCTCGTCCAGTCCGAGACCGGGCAACGCTATAGCAGCGATCCCGCCTCTGAAGAGGTCTCGGCGATTCAAGGGGCTCATGGGGTCCTGCTCTGTGGCTCGTGCGGACTCGTCCGCCAAGTGACCGGTGAAGCTGCTCAACCCGCTCGCTGCGATGGTCTCGGCGTCTACCGGCACGAGTACCGCCCGGCCGTTGATCACGACCGGCAGCAAGCCGCCAGCCTGAGAAGCCTCGGGCTTCGGTGCTGGCGGTTCAGCGGGTGGCCGAGCAGCAACCGCGGTAGCGGTGACCTGCCTGGCTTCAGGCAGCTTGAACCACAGTAGGTCTGCCGGGATTTTCAGGCTATGCGCCCACCTCATGAGCTTGGACAGATCTTGCGGCGACTTGCCGCTCTCAATCCGGCTGAGCTGCGCCTGGTTGAGGTCGAGCCACGTAGCCATGGCTTCCTGAGACACAACGCGACCGTTCCACGGGTGCGTGCGATAGGCATAGAACACCCGTCCCATATGCCAACTGGCGAGTGCTTCGCGCATCCGTTCGTCTTGCCAGAACTCCAACGGGACGACGGGCGGCCTGGCGACAGCCGAAGCAGCAGCCTTTCGCTGGCACGTCGTGCAGCGCTCGCCCCCTGAAGGTGTATCAATCCCTGCGCAGCGCGAGAAGGTTGAGGAACGGGGGCGCGAACTGGGATCCTCCAAGGCCGCCGAGTTCGTCGACCCCGGACGCAGTGCTCGCACCATCGACGAGCGCAAAGAGTTCCAGGAGATGATCGCTTACCTGCGCGAGCACCCCAACGTTCGCTACGTGATCGTCTACATGCTCAGCCGCTTCGCCAGGAACCGACTGGACGACGCGTCCATGGTCGCCACTCTGGAGAAGCTCGGCGTCAGACTGATCTCAGCCGTCGAGAAGAACATCGACGACACCCCGACTGGCCGGATGCTCCACGGCATGTTGGCCGTGATCAACGAGTACGCCTCCAGCCAGAGCGCCGAGGACGTCAAGTACAAGATGGGTCAGAAGGCCAAGAACGGCGGCACGATCACCCGCACCCCTGTCGGGTACCTGAACACAGTCGAGATCGTTGACGGTCGCCGGGTGAGAACGGTCGCCATCGACCCAGTACGCGGCCCGTTCATCCGGCTGGCGTTCGAGCTGTATGCCACGGGCGAGTACACCGTGGAAGAAGTAGCTCAGGAGCTGTACGACCAAGGACTACGCATGCCGCGCGACGCGCGGTATCCCGAGGAGCGCGGGATCTCCACCAATCGCCTGTACGTCGTCCTACGTGATGACTACTACTGCGGCTGGATCACCCACGACGACGAGAAATACCAGGGTCGTCATACGCCCCTGGTCGCTCAAGACCTCTTCGACCACGTCCAGATGGTGGCCAGCTCTCGGAACATCGCTCGCGAGAGACGGCGCGTACATCACCACGAACTGAAAGGCTCGCTGTTCTGCGGCTCCTGCCATCGCCTCCGTGGCGACCGGCGCCGCATGATCGTGCAGCACGCCACCAACCGGCATGGCAACGTCTACCGGTACTTCTTCTGCAATGGCCGCTTCGATCACATTTGCGAGCTGCCATACGCCCCGATCGAACAGGTCGAGGAAGCCGTCGAGAACCACTACGCCACGGTTCGCTTCACACCGGAGTTCATCGCGACCATGCGCGCCGAGCTGGCCGCCATGATCGATGAACAGCAGTCCACGACCAAGCTCCTCCAAGTCCAGCTCACGAAACAGCTCCGTGCGCTCGACACCAAGGAGAGCAACCTCATCGACCTGGCCGCTGACAACAGCCTGCCCCAGGCCAAGATCAAGGCCAAGCTGCGGGAGATCACCCAACAGCGGGATCGTCTTACGGCTCGGCTCGATGACGTCGACGAAGACCTCAGTACAGCAGCCGAGATCGTCGAGACATGCTTGCAACTGCTCCAAGATCCGCAAGCGCTGTACCGCCGCTGCAACGAGCAGCAGCGCCGTCAACTGAACCAAGCTCTCTTCGAGGCCCTCTACATCGACGAGGACTTGAACGGTGACATCCAGGTGAGCCACAGGCTCAAGGAGCCGTTCGGCATCCTGCACGCTGCCCAGAGCCAGCACCAAGCCGCCACAGGGCGGCCAGAGGCCACGGCTAGCCTCCGGGCCATCCTGCCTACCCCCAAACGCCAAAGCGCCCCTCCCCAGCCGGGGAAGGGCGCTGGCCTGCAACTAACAGGGGCCGCCCTGGTGGGCGGCCCCTGGAAGGTACCGGGTTCCAATGAACTTCTTATGGTGGGCGATACTGGGTTCGAACCAGTGACCTCTTCGGTGTGAACGAAGCGCTCTCCCACTGAGCTAATCGCCCGGGAACGGACTGAACCATACAGGTCTCGGCGGGTTTCGTTCAAACGGTATGGGAGCCCGCGAGCACCTTCCGAAGCCCCCGCCGCCCCGCCCGCATCATCAGCGCGTGGTTGGCGAGGAAGAAGGGCCGTCCCACCACGGCGAAGCGCCGCAGCAGCGGCTTGTTGACCACGACCTCCTGTTCGTACAGGGCGCGGGTGCCCTCGCCCCTGGCGCTCAGCGTCCAGCGGGCCCACCCTTCGAGATCGCCCGTCATCGCGATCTCCAGGACGCGGGCGCGCGGGTCCCTCCGGCTCTCTTGGGCGCGGACGACGAGGTCGTACGGGATCAGGGACCGGAACCGGGCGGTCCCACCGCGCTCGTCGACGGGGGTCACCTCCCGGACCTGGGGCCACCAGTCCGTGTACTCACCCGCCCGTTCCAGCACGGCGAAGACGGTGTCCGGGGCGGCGTCGAGATCCCAGACGCTGCGGAAGCGGTAGCGATGCCGGTCCATGGGTCAAGTGTGCGCCCACCAGCCGTACTCAGAGGCGTATCTGAGTACGGGAGCCGATGACCCGTGCTGTGGCCGAGGCCACACTCCAGGCCATGGTGAACCTTCCCCGACCGGCCGAGGAGCTCGCGGTCCTCGATCGCGAGCTGGCCCGAATCGAGGCGCGCAGAGCCCAGTTGCTCGCCCGCAGGTCCTATCTGCTGACGCTGCTGACAGCGGTGGCACCACCGGTGCCGCCCACTCCCCGGGCAGGTCCCGCCGCCCGGGCGCCCGAGACGTCCCCGCCGAGCGTGCAGAACGCCCTGCTCGCGCTGGGCGGTGTGCTGCTGACCGTCGCGGCGATCGCGTTCACCGTGGTCAGCTGGGGCGCCATGGGGATCGGCGGCCGGTCCCTCGTGCTGGGCACCGTCACCGTGGCCGCGCTCGGCGCCCCGGTCCTCCTGCTGCGCCGCTCCCTGGTCTCGACCGCGGAGGCCGTCGGCGCGCTGGCTCTGGTCCTGACGGTCCTCGACGCCTACGCCCTGTACCGGGTCGCGCTGCCCGACGCGGATCCGCTTGGCTACTCGGCCGCCGTCTGCGCCGTGCTGGCCGCGCTCTGGGCCACGTACGGACTCCTCGTCGACCGGCTGCGTACGCCGCTGCCCGCCGCGGTCCTCACCGCCCAACTCCCCCTGCCGCTCTGGGCCCTGGCCACCGGGGCGGGTCAACTCACCCTCGCCTGGGCGCTGCTGGCGACCGCCGCCGCCGACGCTGCGCTCGTGCTCTGGACCGGGCCCACGCCGGCCAGGTCGATCGCGGGTGTCACCGCCTGGGTGACCGGCGGCTGGGCTCTTTTGACCGCGGTCGCGCTCTCGCTGAGCGCCGGCTCCCCGCCGGACGCGGTCCCGCCCGGTGCGCTGCTCCTCGCGGGAGCCGGTCTGGGTCTTCTGGTGGCCGTGCGGGTCCCGGACGTCGCCTTCGCCGGCGGTCTGGTGGCCAGTCTGTCGGCGATCGCCGCGACCGGCGGTGTGCCGCGACCGTCCCTGCCCCTGGGCTGGGCCGTCGTCGGGTATCTGCTGTGCGGCGCGGCCCTGTTGACGGCCGTACGGTCTCCCCTGCCCCGCGCGGCGGTGCGGGGGCTCGGTGCCGCCGCCGGAGCCGTCGTGGCGGGCGCCGCCCTGTGGGCGCTGCCCCCGGCGGCCCTGGCACTGCTCGGCCCGGCCTCGCGGGCCGAGGCCATCTGGTCGGGCGCGCCCGGCGGCGCCCGGCAGGCGCTCGGGACGGATCCGGGGTGGCCGGCCTTGACCACGGCGCCGCTGGTGCTGCTGATCGCCGCCGCGCTCCTCGCCGCCGCCCACCGCCGTCTTCCCGAGTCCGCGCGGCCCGCCGCGCTCGGTGGTGCGACGGCGCTCGGCTGGGCCGCGGGGCTGGTGCTTCCCGCCGCGCTGGACTTCGGGTACGCCGCGGCCGTGACGACGCATCTCGCCCTGACGGCGGGCGCGTTGACGCTGGCGGTGTACACACGCCTGCCCGTCGCGCTCCGTCGGCCGCACCCGGCCGCGCCGCCGGTTCTCCCGGCGACGGCCATGATCTGCGCACTGGCCGGTGCGGGGAGTGTCGCGCTGCTGGCCCTGGCCGACGAGACGACGACGCTGATCACCCTCGGCGTGCTGCTGGCCCTGCTCGGCGGAGGCGCGGTGGCCCTGAACCCCGCCGCGTCCGAAGCCGGCACCGGCGCCGGCGCCGCCCACGCCGCCTTCTCCGCCCGGGCCTTCCAGGCGCTCCTCGGCTGCCTCTCCGTCGCGACGGCCACCGCGCTGCTGTGCGCGTTCTGCGCGTCCGCCGGACTGCCGCGCGCGCACATCGCCCTTGCCGTCCTCGCCGTGCCCGCGGCCGTCGCGCCGCTCGGCGCGCGCCTGCGCCACCACCCCGTGTCCCTGCCGATCGAGCTGACCTCGGCCGGGGCGGGTCTCCTCGCGGTGGTGCTCGCCGCCGGCCGGCCGGGGACCACGGCCCTCGTGCTCGCCCTCTGCGCGGTCATCGCCGCGGGCACCGCGCTGCGCCCGGACCGCCGCCCGGCGGCCGGACATCTCGCGACGGTGCTGTTCGTCCTGGCCACCTGGGTGCGGCTGTACGCCTCCGACGTCTCGACCCCGGAGGCGTACACCCTGCCGGTGACCGTCCCCGCGCTCGTCGTGGGCGTCCTGCGGCGTCGCCGCGCCCCGGAGGCGTCGTCCTGGACGGCGTACGGCCCCGGCCTCGCCGCGACGCTCCTGCCGAGCCTCGCCGCCGCCTGGGGCGACACCCACTGGGTCCGCCCGCTGGCGCTCGGGGTCGCCGCGCTCGCGGTCACGCTCGTCGGCGCCCGGCTGGGGCTGCGGGCGCCGCTGGTCCTCGGCGGGGCCGTGCTCGCCCTGGACACGCTGCACGAGCTCGCGCCGTACGTGGTCCAGGTCGTCGACTCCCTGCCCCGCTGGCTGCCGCCCGCGCTCGCCGGGCTGCTCCTCCTGGCGCTGGGGGCGACCTACGAACGGCGCCTGCACGACGCCAGACGCCTCCGCCGGACGCTGGGCCGGATGCGCTGAGGCCCCCGCGGCGACGGAGCGACGGGCCGGAATCGCCTGCGGAACGACCGATGCCCCGGAGACGGTGAAGTCTCCGGGGCATCGATTCCGGGTGGGCGATACTGGTTTCGAACCAGTGACCTCTTCGGTGTGAACGAAGCGCTCTCCCACTGAGCTAATCGCCCGGACGCAGGGCAAACATTACCCCATGTCAGTGCCTGGGCCGGACCGCTTCCGCGCTCACTGGTCGATCTCCCAGGGCATGGCGAATCCGAACTTCCACAGATAAATGCCGGCCAGTACCGCCATGATCACCAGACCGGTGGTCGTCAGGACGATGTTGCGCCGGCGCACCTTCGGATCGAGTGCTTTCTGCGCCGCCTCGGTGACCTTGCGCCGCGTCCAGCGGAGCACCAGTTGTGCCCAGACGAATTCGGTCGCCCAGATCGCCATACCGCCGAAGATGATGAGCCAGCCGGGACCGGGCAGCGGCAGCAGCACCACACCCACGCCGACCACCACGAGGCCGACCACGAATACGCCGACCTGCCAGCTCATATGGAGCGTCTTCGAACTCTTGATAAAGCCGGGAGCGCGTGACCCGAGCTGTCGCTCGGGTGGCTCTTCGGTCAATTCCCCCGCGGATTTCCCTGTCGTCCGTTCGACGACATCCCCCCGCTCGTCACTCTCCGCATGCATGACCCCCAACCTACCCGAAGCCGACTCGTCACCGGAATGGCGGCATAAGTCGAAGTTAGGCACCGCTGTACGAGCTACCTGAAGGATCACAAAACAGACAGAGGGGTTTACAACGGCACCGTAGGTGGCATGTCGATTGCGCCGACGTGCGAATCCCCGAGCGCACACTGAGCGAAAGGCCCTGGCGCTTATGAACACCACGGTCAGCTGCGAGCTGCACCTGCGCCTCGTTGTATCGAGCGAGTCCTCACTGCCTGTACCCGCGGGCCTGCGGTATGACACGGCCGATCCCTATGCCGTGCACGCCACCTTCCACACCGGAGCCGAGGAGACGGTCGAGTGGGTGTTCGCCCGCGACCTTCTCGCCGAGGGGCTGCACCGGCCCACCGGCACCGGCGACGTCCGAGTCTGGCCCTCCCGCAGCCAGGGCCAGGGAGTCGTCTGCATCGCGCTCAGCTCCCCCGAAGGAGAAGCCCTGCTGGAGGCCCCGGCGCGAGCCCTGGAATCCTTCCTCAAGCGAACCGACGCCGCGGTGCCACCCGGTACCGAGCATCGCCACTTCGACCTCGACACAGAGTTGTCTCACATCCTGGCCGAGAGCTGAGCCAGGCCGACAGCTGCACGGCGCCGTCCGACTCGGGGAGACGGCGCCGCGCGGACAACCTCATACGGGCGAACGACGCCGCCACCGCGGAA
Organism: Streptomyces sp. NPDC058653; assembly: GCF_042716895.1. Classification (NCBI taxonomy): domain Bacteria; kingdom Bacillati; phylum Actinomycetota; class Actinomycetes; order Kitasatosporales; family Streptomycetaceae; genus Streptomyces; species Streptomyces sp. NPDC058653. The sequence continues at coordinate 90,847 of NZ_JBHXRM010000008.1, forward strand.
CCCACCGCGGCGGCGGCGTCGCCGCGCTCCCGCCCCCGCCGGGTCACCGCCTAGGATCTGCGGAACCCGGCGGGCACCGGCCCGCAGCAGGCCAGGGAGCGAATCGTGCAGGTCCCCCACGACACCCGCAATGCCCTTGAGACCGTCGTCAGTCTCGTGAACACCCTCCCCGAGGCCGACGGCACGGACGGGCTCGCCGATGTCGACGCGCTGTACGGCTTCGCGCGGGCCCATCGGATGAGCGGCGTCGGCGACCTCGGCCCCCGCGATCTGCGGGCCGTACAGGACGTGCGTACGCGCTTCGCCGAGGTCTTCGCCGCCGCCGGTCCCCGCGAGGTCTCCCGGCTGCTGAACGAGCTGGTGGCCGCGGCGGGGACGACCCCGCAGCTGACCGACCACGACGGCTACGACTGGCATGTGCACTACTTCGCGCCGGACGCGTCGATGGCCGACCATCTGGCCGCCGACTGCGGGATGGCGCTGGCGTTCATCGTGGTGGCGGGCGAACAGGAGCGGCTTCGGCGCTGCGAGGCGCCGGACTGCGGGCACGCCTTCGTCGACCTGTCGCGCAACCGGTCCCGCCGTTACTGCTCCAGCCGTACCTGCGGCAACAGGCTGCATGTGGCCGCGTACCGCGCGCGCCGCAGGGAAGCGGCCGGCTGACCGTCACAGCAGGAACAGATCATGGATCGCCGCCATCAGAAGCAGGGTGCCGATCACCGTCAGAAAGATCATCAACGGCGGCTGGGAGAGCGCGAAGAGACAACCGCGCGGCTCTTCGGTGGGTGCGGGGGCCTGGCCCCGTGAGGTATCGAGCATCGCGGGGTGATCATGACGCAGGCGCGGCGCGGCCGAACAACCAACACGCGTCCCGGTGAGGCGAGTTCGCCAGATTCCCGGTAAACGTCCAACCCCTGAGACAGCCGGGCCCCCCGGAGGGCTTTGCGGTCAGATGCCGTGCTTCTTGAGGATGGCCTCGACATCGCTGAAGTCGTCCCCGGCGTCTGCGCCGCCGGACTTCTTCGCCCTGGCCGGCCGAGGCTGCGCCGCGGGGGCCGTGGACGCGCCGAGCGAGGGCGCGGAGGCCGCTGGCGCGACCGCCTCGCGCCGCGCCGCCTTGGCCGCCTTGCGTTCCTTACGGCTCCCGGCTCCGGCGCGCCGCTCCACCATCCGTGTCGTCATGAAGAGCAGCCAGGAGATTCCGAGGAGTCCGACACCCACCCAGGCGGTCGGGCTGAACGCCTTGTCGGCGAGCCACTGGACCACCCCGGTCATCACGAGCGCGACCGGCACCAGCGAGTAGGCCGCGATCCTCGTCGCCGTGAGGAAACGCCTGCGGTAGGCGGTGATGGCCGCGATGCCGAGGCCGGCAGCGGACACCGCGGAACAAATGGTCTCGGCAATCATCCGGTCCTCCAGGCGTGCGCGCCGTCGTCGGTCGTGGTCGGCTCCTGTCGCACATGCCGGCGTACGCCGACATGTCGACCCTTCCATCCTGCACCCCCCGGCGGGGTACGGGCCACGGTGCGCACTGACCTCAGGGAGATCTCCGGGGTCCGCCTCCTCCCCAGGTCCCGGTCGGTGGCGGGCACCGGGACCTGGAAGACTGGTCGCATGAGTGACTCCCGAACCGACGGCCCCGTCGTGCTCGACGTCTGGTGCGAGCTCGCGTGCGTCGACTGCCAGAGCGCCCTCGCGGACCTGCGCGCGCTGCGGGCGCGCTACGGCGACCGGCTGGACATCCGGCTGCGGCACTTCCCCCTGGAGAAGCACCGGCACGCGTTCGCCGCCGCCCAGGCCGCCGAGGAGGCGTTGGAGCAGGGCCAGGGCTGGCCCTACGCCGAGGCCGTCCTCGCCCGCCACGAGGAACTGGCCGCCCGGGGCGAGCCGCTGCTGGTCGAGGTCGCCCGTGAACTGCGCCTGGACGAGGAGGAGTTCGACACCGCGCTGATCGACGGCCGGCACACCCTGATCGTCGACGCCGACCAGGCCGAGGGCAAGGCGATCGGCGTGACCGGCACGCCCACGTACGTCATCGACGGCGAGCGGCTCGACGGCGGAAAGAGCCAGGAGGGGCTGCGCGAGCGCATCGAGGAGATCGCGGACCGGCTGCTCGCCGGGGGATGACACCAAACCCGGGCTGCGCCCGCCTCCGGGCCGGGCTCAGACCAGCGGTTTGAAGACGTTGCGGTGCGTGGTGGCGTACCCGAGGGACTCGTAGAGACCGATCGCCGGGGTGTTGCCCGCGAAGACGTGCAGGCCGAGCCCGCTCCGGCCCGCGCGGTGGGCGATCCCCTCGGCGTGCAGCATCAGCGCGCGGCCGTAGCCCTTCCCGCGCAGGTCGTCCGGCACCTCCACGCCGTACACGTACGCGGCGGACTCCCCCGGTGCGACCTCCCTGCTGCCCACCCAGACGTCGCCGACCGCCTCCCCGTCGTGGACCAGGACGTCGATCCAGGTGGCGGGGGTGGCGAGGCCCTGAGAGAGATTCTCCAGGCGGCCCGACTCCGCCTTGGCGCGGGCCTGGTCCGCCGGCAGACCCCGGTCCATCCAGCTCTGCGCGAAGCCCACGAGCGACCTCGCCTCCCAGACCTCGTACTCCGTCTCGTCCATCGGCCTGCCACTGAGACCGGGCCGCAGCGCCGGGGGCTCCTCGGCCAGCTCCTTGAGCATGTTCCTGCTGCGCTCGGTGTAGCCGAGGGTCTCCAGCAGCGGCAGCGCGCCGTCGGCGTCGGCCGGGACAGAGGCGACCACCTGGCCGCAGCCCCAGCCGCGCAGCACCTCCTCGGCGGCCAGCGCGGCGATCGTGCCCCGGCCGCGGCGCCGGTCGGCCTCGTCGATCCGCAGGTGGCGCAGCACCCCCGCGGGGGTGCCGAAGGCACCGTCCATGCCGAGTTCGATCACGCCCACGGGGCGGCTGTTGTCACACACCTCGTAGGCGCGTGACTTCATACCGTCGTCGGTCTGCTGAAGCGGCCCGGTCGGCCGCAGAGTCGTGGTCATCAGGGGAGTTGTACCCATCTCGCGGGCACACGTCATCAGGTTTTACGGATCGAGGTCGCCCGCCGCGCGCTCGTCGAAGACGCGCACGGCCTTGGCGGTGACCGGGCCGGGGGCACCGGGCAGTGCGCGGCCGTCGAGGCGGTGGACGGCCTGTACGTCGCGCAGGGACGACGTCACGAAGATCTCGTCGGCGCGGTCGAGCACGTCGAACGGCATCCGCGTCTCGTGCGCCCCGCACCACTCCACCGTCAGCGCCCGGGTGATACCGGCCAGACAGCCCGAGGAGACGGGTGGTGTGTGCAGTTCCCCGTCCAGTACGACGAAGACGTTGGAGCCCGTGCCCTCGCAGAGGTCCCCCACGGTGTTGGCGAACAGGGCCTCGGAGGCGTCCTGTTCCCGGGCCCGCGCGAGGGCCACGACGTTCTCGGCGTACGACGTGGTCTTGAGCCCGGTCACCGCGCCGCGTTCGTTGCGCGTCCAGGGAACGGTGATCACCGCGGTGGTGTCCGGGCGGCGCGTCGTCTCGCCGACCGCCACGACCAGCGTCGGGCCGGTGTCGCCGCGGTCGGAGCCGAGCGGGGAGAGACCGCCGGTGTACGTGATGCGCATGCGGCCCATGGGAACCGGATTGGCCTCCAGGACGGCGGCGCACGCCGCACGCACCTCGTCGTGGTCCGGATCGGGCAGCCCGAGGCCACGGGCCGAGCGGGTCAGCCGGTCCAGATGCCGGGTGAGTGCGAAGGGCCGGCCCTGGACGGACTTCACCGTCTCGAAGATTCCGTCGCCCACCGTCAGCCCGTGGTCGAGCACGGACACCTGCGCGGCGTCGGCCGCCCGCAGTCCGCCGTTGACCCAGATCATCATCTAGCCGGTCCTTCCCGTCGCCTCGTACACCTTCGACGCTACCGCCAGCAGCCGCGAAGCCTTGAGCTCTGTCTCCCGCCATTCGCGTTCGGGGTCCGATCCCCAGGTGATACCCGCGCCGGTGCCGAAGCGCACGACGGGCCCCAGAGGCGGATGGCGCTCCACCCAGAACGTCCGTATACCGACGGCGAGTTCGGCCGTGGCGCGGTCCGCGTCCACCCAGCCGACGGCGCCGCAGTAGGGTCCGCGCGGGGCTGTCTCCAGCTCCTCGATGATCTTCAAAGCGCTGGATTTCGGCGCGCCGGTGACCGACCCGGGCGGGAAGGTCGCGGCGAGCAGTTCCGGCCAACCCGCGCCCTCGGCAAGTTCGCCGCGCACCGTGGAGACGAGATGGACGAGGCCCGGGTGGGGCTCGACGGCGCAGAGGGCGGGCACGGTCACCGATCCGGTGGCACAGACACGGCCCAGGTCGTTCCGGACGAGGTCCACGATCATCACGTTCTCGGCGTGGTCCTTCTCCAGCAGATCGGCCTCGGTACGGCCGGTGCCCTTGATGGGGCCCGACTCCAGGGTGCGGCCGGTGCGCCGGAGATAGAGCTCGGGGGAGGCCGTGGCGATCTCCACGCCGTGCGCGGGGAGCCGGACGGTGCCGGCGTACGGGGCGGGGTTGCCGCGCGCGAGGAGAGCGGTCAGCGCGTCGACGTCGGCCGCGGCCGGGTCGGGCAGAGGCGCCGTCATGACCCGGCAGAGATTGGCCTGATAGACCTCGCCCGCCGCGATGAGTTCGCGGACGCGCCGTACGCCGGAGACGTACGCGGCCCGGTCGAGCGAGGACGTCCAGTCGCCCGGCGCGGGCCCCAGCCACTGTCCGGGGACGGGCGCCGGAACCGGTTCGCGGCGTACGTCTCCGAACCGGGCGCAGGTCAGACGGCCCTCGAAGTCCATGGCGACGGCCCAGAAGCCGGTGGAGTCCAGGGCTTCCGGGTCTCGGGTGACATCGCGCAGATCGGTGGCCACGAGATCACCGAATCGGGCCAGCGGAGGGAGGTCGTGCACGATCCTGAGTCTAGGACGGCCCACCGGAGTGACCGCGAACGTGTGCGCGACGGCGTCGTGCGGGTACCGCAGCGTGAACGTACGGCAGCACGCTGCACAAACGCGTTTTTGTACTCGCCCCGTAATCCGCTAGAGTTCACCACGTCGCCGGGCCGCGCAGGAGGGACCGGGAAACGGCACGCGGACGTAGCTCAGTTGGTAGAGCGCAACCTTGCCAAGGTTGAGGTCGCCAGTTCGAACCTGGTCGTCCGCTCGAAACGGGGGATCCCTTCCCGCCCCCGAACTCCTGGTGGAGTGGCCGAGAGGCGAGGCAACGGCCTGCAAAGCCGTCTACACGGGTTCAAATCCCGTCTCCACCTCCAAGGACGATTAGCTCAGCGGGAGAGCGCTTCCCTGACACGGAAGAGGTCACTGGTTCAATCCCAGTATCGTCCACTGGATCCGGCTGGATTCCCGCGCGATTAGCTCAGCGGGAGAGCGCTTCCCTGACACGGAAGAGGTCACTGGTTCAATCCCAGTATCGCGCACGCAGTACACGCAGGGTCACCCTGCGCGATTAGCTCAGCGGGAGAGCGCTTCCCTGACACGGAAGAGGTCACTGGTTCAATCCCAGTATCGCGCACAGCCCGAAGCCCCCGGCCTTCCCGGCCGGGGGCTTCGTCGTGCCTGCCGCTGGTTCAGGACGAGAAGAGCATCCGGCCGAAGCCCTTCTGACGGTGGTGCCCGCCGTGGCCACCGTGGTGGCCGCCGTGCGGCGCGCCCCACGCCGGAGCCGGCGCCCCCTGGGCGGGGTAGCCACCGGGCGCCGCGGGCGGCGGCGGGGCCTGCTGTCCCCACTGCGCCTCAAGACGGGTGAGGGACTCCAGCTCGCCGTAGTCGAGGAAGATCCCACGGCACCCGCTGCACTGCTCTATCTGGACACCGTTGCGGTTGTAGGTGTGCATCGCTGCGTGACACTTGGGGCACTGCATTGATCGGCTCAGCTCCTCGCCGTTCGGTCGGCATCGCCGGAATGCCTCCCGGCGACGGTCCGTTCACCTTACGACGAGGGCCCGGCCGCCAACTCCCCAGGGAGTGTGGCAATTCGGGCACAGGTCTCGATCATCGTCTCCTCCACCTCGTCCAGGTCACGGCCCTCCTCGGTCGACTTGGCGAGGGCCAGGGCGGCGGTCTGGACGGTGAGGACGCGGGCGGGGATGTCGAGCCGGGGCCAGGGGTCGCCGTCGGGCGGTACGGCGCAGCCGCCCGCCGACCGGTAGGCGCCGAGGAAGCGCCGCCACTCGTCGGGGGCCAGCAGTCCCGCCGCGTACCAGGCGGCCGGGCGGGCCAAGTCCCAGGCGGCGTCGCCGAGTCCGAGGTCGTCCACGTCGATCAGCAGCCAGGGGCCGTCCGGTACGGGGTGCCGTACGAGCTGGCCCAGATGCAGGTCCCCGTGGCAGAGCGACCCGCCTTCGGGGGCGGGGGCCTCGCCCCTGGCCCAGGCGGGCAGACCGGCCCAGGCGCGCTCCACGTCGCCGGCGGCCGGGTGACGTCGGACCGCCCGCATCCGGGAGAGGGCCTGGGCGGCCTTGAGGGGGCCGCGCGTGGGCGGGACGTCCAACGGGGCGAGGGCGACGGGATCCACGGCGTGCAGCCGGGCCAGCAGGGTCGCCGCCTGCTCCCAGGGCGCGTCGTCGGGGCGGTCCGGGTCGACGGGGGCGCCGTAGGGCCAGGCGGTGACGGGCCGGCCAGCGACGTGCGGGGTGGCTGCGGGGAGCGGTGGCAGCAGGATGCCGGCGAGCAGCGGATGGGCCGCGAGGGCGAGCCTGGCGCGGTGTCCCGCGAGGTCGGTGGCGGGCGCGTGGGCCTTGGCGACGGCGGAGCCGTGCCGTACGACCGTGGCGTCCGGGCGGTCGGCCAGGACGGTCTCGTCGCGTCCGCAGGCGCGGCAGGGGCGAGGAGGTACCGCGGCCGACCCCGGGGGCGGGTTTCCGTGGTCGGGGTGGGCTGCGTGCCGGGCGGTGGCGGTGAGCGCGCGCACGACGGAGGCGGCCGTGCCCTTGGCGCCGGTCGCGGATGAGCTCACGGTGGTGTCCGTCCCCCGATGCGTTGTGTTCCAGCCGGGAGCTTACGCGCGGGGCCGGCCCACGGCAGGTCCCGTCGGACGGTCCGAAACGGGTCCGGACAGCGCGATGGCCGGTCAGCTCCCCAGCTGACCGGCCAAACGCTGCCGTCCGCCGCACCCCCGTCCCCACGGGGTTGTTGGCCGGATGTCTACGGTTCGGGCCGCTCTCCCGAACCTGGGGCGCCGCTCAGCGCCCCAGCATCACGCCCACGGACGACGCTTGTGTGACCACTGCGTCCCAGCCGCCGAAGACGACGACCAGCAGGGCCGCGAGAGGAAGGACCATGGCGGTGGCCACCAGGGGGTGGCGCGGACCGGAACTCCGCCCGCCGAACGCGTCGAACGCCCCGCGTCCCTGTGTGCGGGTCATCGCTCGCGATGCCGTGTCGGCCATGGTCCTTCTCCCGTCGATTCTGGCAGCGGCGAGTGTCTGACCTCGGGGGACGAGTGCTGCACTCGCCGCTTGACAACAACATTAGGTAGGCGCCGTGCCTGGGTCGTCATGCCCGCGTACCGATTGGCGGGCCTCCCGGAGGATGACCGGTACCCCCGCCGCGTACTCCCCTGGGTGGAGAGGGGGCGCTAGGCCTTGGGGTCTTCCCTGAGGGGACGCTCCGAGAGGTCCTCCCTGGGGACCGGCTGCTCCACCAGAGCGAGCACGCGCGTGGCCATGAATCGCGCCGTCCGCACCACCGAACCGTTGCGGGTGACTTCACTCACTTCCACCACTCCTCGACGCACCGCCGTCTCCACCCGGCGGCCTGCCCGACTTGCCACGACTTCGTACGTACGCGTCGTGTCACCCGCGTCCACCACTATCTCCACGCGGTCGCCCTTCATTGATCCAATCCCCCTTCTGCGACGGACCTTTGAGATCTCGCACGGGCCCGAAGACCTTGGATCCACGGTCTCCTGACCACCTTTCAAGTTTCTCACCCGGCACTGACAATCGATCCGTCCGTGAGGGCGCGGCCTATGAGCGCCCCGGGGCGCGGGTACGTAAGCTGTGCCACGTCACACGGACGACCGGGCAGCGGGGATGGACATGGCGATGATGCGGCTCCGGCGCGAGGACCCGCGTGTCGTCGGTTCGTTCAGGCTTCACCGGCGGCTGGGCCAGGGCGGCATGGGTGTCGTCTATCTGGGGTCCGACCGGCGTGGGCAGCGGGTCGCCCTGAAGGTGATCAGGCCCGATCTCGCCGAGGACCAGGAGTTCCGCTCGCGGTTCGCCCGCGAGGTCTCGGCGGCCCGCCGTATCCGCGGGGGCTGTACGGCCCGGCTGGTGGCCGCCGATCTCGACGCGGACCGGCCGTGGTTCGCCACCCAGTACGTCCCGGGGCCCTCCCTGCACGACAAGGTCGCCGAGGACGGGCCGCTGTCCGCCGCCGAGGTCGCCTCCGTGGGAGCCTCGCTCTCCGAGGGGCTGCTGGCGGTGCACGAGGCCGGGGTGGTCCACCGCGATCTGAAGCCGTCGAACATCCTGCTCTCCCCCAAGGGCCCGCGCATCATCGACTTCGGGATCGCCTGGGCGACCGGCGCGAGCACGCTCACCCACGTCGGTACGGCGGTGGGGTCGCCGGGCTTCCTGGCGCCCGAGCAGGTGCGCGGCGCGGCGGTGACCCCGGCGACCGACGTCTTCGCGCTCGGCGCCACGCTGGCCTATGCCGCGACCGCCGACTCGCCCTTCGGGCACGGCAGTTCGGAGGTCATGCTCTACCGGGTGGTGCACGAGGAGGCCCAGCTGTACGGGGTCCCGGACGCCCTCGCGCCGCTGGTGCGGGCGTGCCTGGCCAAGGATCCCGAGGAGCGGCCGAGCACGCTCCAGCTGTCGATGCGGCTGAAGGAGATCGCGGCGCGGGAGGCACAGGGGCTGCCGGACGGACGGCCGCCCGTACAGCGGGAGCGCAACGGGCACGACGTGCCGACGGGCCGGATCCCGGAGCGCACGGCGAGGATGCCGGGACGCGCCGAGCGGGCGGAGCGGCTGGACCGTACGGACCGGTCCACCCAGGGGCGTGCGGCGAACGGGCACGAGTCCCGGACGCCCGGCGGGCGTGGTCCGGCGCCGCGCACGGGCGGCGGGCGTGCCCCGCGGCCCCGTGAGGGCTCGCCCCGTACCGGCTCACGGACCGGCGGCCGTCCGGGCAGCAGGCCCGGGGCGCGTACGACGTCGGGCGGACGGGGCGGACGCAGACCGGCCAATCCGCGGCTGCTGCGCCAGCGGCTGATCGTCTTCGTGGTGGTGACGCTGATCGTCGCGCTGGGGATCGCGGCGGCGCAGCAGTTGTAGGAAGTGCTCCGAGCCGGACACTTCGAGCCGGATCAGCCCCGTGGGCGTGTCATGTAGAAGGCGACGGCCGAGGTGGCGGCGACGTTGAGGGAGTCGACCCCGGCGTCCATCGGGATGCTCACCCGCAGGTCGGCCGCGGCGAGGGCGCCGGCGGTCAGTCCGTCGCCCTCCGTACCGAAGAGGAGCGCGAGCCGCTCGTCGCGGCGGTCGGCGAGCTCGTCGAGGGTGATCGACCTCTCGTCCAGACAGAGGGCGGCGGTGACGAATCCCGCCTCGCGCAGCAGGCCGGCGTCGCCCGGCCAGGATTCCAGCCGGGTCCAGGGGACCTGGAGGACCGCTCCCATCGAGACCTTCACGGCACGGCGGTAGAGCGGGTCGGCGCACCGTGGGGTGAGCAGGACGGCGTCGACGCCGAGCGCGGCGGCGTTACGGAAGGCGGCGCCGAGGTTGGCGTGGTCGACCATGTCCTCGAAGACGGCGGCGCGGCGGGCCGTACGCAGCAGGCCGGCGGGCGGCGGCAGGGGTCTGCGGTGCATGGCGGCGAGGGCGCCGCGGTGGACGTGGTAGCCGGTGACGCGTTCGGCGAGGTCGGGGGCGACCTCGTAGACGGGCGCGGTGCTGTCCTCGATGACGTCGCGCATGACCTCGGTCCACTTGGCCGTCAGGAGCATCGACCGCATCTCGTAACCGGCCGCCACGGCACGGCGGATGACCTTCTCGCCCTCGGCGATGAACAGGCCCTCGGCGGGCTCGCGGCGGCGGCGGAGTTCGACGTCCGTGAGGTCGGTGTAGTCGGCGAGACGGGGGTCGGCGGAGCCGTCGGGGGCCGCTTCGACGGTGACGATCTCAGCCATGGCCGGTCCCGTCGCCGCCTCCGGGGCCGAGCGCGACCACGTCGCCGACGACGATGACGGCCGGGGGCCGTACGTCCTGAGTACGGACGGCTTCGGCGGCCGTCTCCAGGGTGGCGTCGACCCGCCGCTGAGCCGCCGTGGTGCCTTCCTGGATCAGCGCCACGGGGGTGGCGGGCGACCGGCCGTGGGCGATGAGCGTCAGGGCGATCGCGCCGATCTTGTCGACCGCCATCAGCAGGACGAGCGTGCCGCGCAGCCGGGCCAGTGCCGGCCAGTCGACCAGGGAGCGCGGGTCCTCGGGGGCGACATGGCCGCTGACGACCGTGAACTCGTGCGCCACGCCCCGGTGCGTGACGGGGATGCCCACCGCGCCGGGGACGCTGATGGAGCTGGAGATGCCGGGGACGACGGTGCAGGCGATGCCGGCCTCGGCGAGCGCCTGCGCCTCCTCCATGCCGCGGCCGAAGACGAAGGGGTCGCCGCCCTTGAGCCGTACGACCGCCTTGCCCGCCTTGGCGTGCTCGATCAGCGCGTTGTTGATCGCCTCCTGGGCCATGTAGCGGCCGTAGGGGATCTTGGCGGCGTCGATCACCTCGACGTGCGGCGGGAGTTCGTCGAGGAGGTCGCGGGGGCCGAGGCGGTCGGCGATGACGACGTCGGCCTCGGCGAGGAGTCGCCGGCCGCGGACGGTGATCAGCTCCGGGTCGCCGGGGCCGCCGCCGACGAGGGCGACGCCGGGGGTCCTGGTGCGGTGGCGGGGTGCGACGAGGGTGCCGTCGCGCAGGCCCTCGACGACGGCGTCACGCACGGCCGCGGAGCGCCGGGGGTCGCGCCCGGTCAGGACGGCGACGGTGACGCCTTCGCTGCGGCCGGTGGCCGGGGTCCAGGCGGTGGCGGCCTCGGCGTCGTCGCTCCGTACGCACCAGGTCCTGTTCCGCTCGGCCTCGGCGGAGGCGCGGGAGTTGGCCTCGGGGTCGCTGGAGGCGACCAGGACGTACCAGGCGTCGCCCAGGTCGCCGTCGGCGTACGGGCGGCGCTCCCAGCGGAGCTCGCCGGCGTCGGCCATGGCTTCCACGGAGGGGGTCGCGGACGGTGACACGAGCACGATGTCCGCGCCGGTCGCGATGAGGGCCGGCAGCCGGCGCTGGGCGACCTGCCCGCCTCCGACGACGACGACGCGCCGCCCGGCGAGACGGAGGCCTACGGGGTAGGCGGGCTGCTCGGGCATGGCGCGGCGGGCTCCTCTGGGGGCGGGGAAAGGTGCTGGTGGGGTGGGGTCAGTTTAGTGCGGGGCGTGTGGAGGCGACGGAGGAGGCCCTTCCCCTGCCCGCGCCACCGCGCGACCGTGGCTCCGCCCCGGACCCCGCCCGGCCTTCGGCCGTGCCCCCGAACGCCGGGCGGGCTGGGTTCGGGGCCGGGGTCGCGGTTACTTCTCCGTCACTCCCGCCGAGTCGAACGTCGCCACCTCGTGCATCGCTCGCGCCGCGCTCTGCACCACGGGCAGTGCCAGCAGCGCGCCCGTGCCCTCGCCGAGGCGGAGGTCCAGGTCGACCAGGGGGCGCAGGCCCAGCTTGTTGAGTGCCGCCACATGGCCCGGTTCGGCGCTGCGGTGGCCCGCGATGCAGGCTGCCAGTGCCTCGGGGGCGATGGCGCGTGCGACGAGGGCGGCGGCTCCGGCGCTCACGCCGTCGAGGATCACCGGCGTACGCAGCGAGGCGCCGCCCAGCAGGAAGCCGACGAGCGCGGCCTGCTCCAGGCCGCCGAAGGCCGCGAGGACCCCGATGGGGTCGGCCGGGTCGGGGCGGTGGAATTCGAGTCCGCGCCGGACGACGTCGATCTTGCGCGCGTGCATCTCGTCGTTGATGCCCGTGCCCCGCCCGGTGACCTCGGACGGGTCCAGGTCCGTGTAGACCGAGATGAGCGCCGCGCACGCCGTGGTGTTCGCGATGCCCATCTCGCCGGTGAGCAGGCCCTTGTTGCCCGCCGCCACCAGGTCGCGGGCGGTCTCGATGCCCACGTCGATCGCGGCCAGCACCTCTTCGCGGGTCAGCGCGGGACCGGTGGTGAAGTCGGCCGTGCCCGCGCGGACCTTGCGCGGCAACAGGCCGGGGGTGGCGGGCAGTTCGCCCGCGACACCCACGTCGATGACACAGACCTCCGCGCCGACCTGATTGGCGAAGGCGTTGCAGACCGCCCCGCCGCCGAGGAAGTTGGCGACCATCTGCGCCGTCACCTCCTGGGGCCAGTGGGTGACGCCCTGCGCGTGCACACCGTGGTCGCCGGCGAAGACCGCGACGGCCGCGGGCTCCGGGATCGGCGGCGGGCACATCCGGGAGAGACCGCTGAGCTGCGCGGAGATGATCTCCAGCATCCCGAGCGCCCCCGCGGGCTTGGTCATCCGCTTCTGCCGCTCCCACGCCTCACCGAGCGCCTTGGCGTCGAGCGGGCGGATACCGGCGATGGTCTCCTTCAGGAGGTCGTGCGGCTCCTCTCCGGGCAGGGCCCGGCGGCCGTACGTCTCCTCGTGGACGACCCAGGAGAGCGGGCGGCGCTTGGACCAGCCCGCCTGTGTCAGTTCGGGCTCCTCGGGGAACTCGTCGACGTACCCGACGCAGAGATACGCCACGACGTCCAGGTGCTCGGGGAGGCCGAGCGCGCGCACCATCTCGCGCTCGTCGAAGAAGCTGACCCAGCCGACGCCGAGCCCCTCGGCGCGGGCGGCCAGCCACAGGTTCTCGACGGCGAGGGCGGAGGAGTACGGCGCCATCTGCGGCTGCGTGTGGCGGCCGAGGGTGTGCCGGCCGCCGCGGGTGGGGTCGGCCGTGACGACGATGTTCACGGGGGTGTCGAGGATGGCCTCGATCTTCAGTTCCTTGAACTGCTTGGCCCGGCCCTTGGGGAGCGACTTGGCGAACGCGTCGCGCTGGCGCTGCGCCAGTTCGTGCATCGTCTGGCGGGTCTCGGCGGACCGGATGACCACGAAGTCCCAGGGCTGCGAGTGGCCGACGCTGGGGGCCGTGTGCGCGGCCTCCAGGACGCGCAGCAGCACCTCGTGCGGGATCGGGTCGGAGCGGAAGCCGTTGCGGATGTCGCGGCGTTCGCGCATGACGCGCAGGACGGCCTCGCGCTCGGCGTCGTCGTAGCCGGGGGCGGGAGGCGACGCTTCGTCGGCGACGGCCGGGAGCGGCTCGGGCGCGGCGTCGATAACGGGCGCGGGCTCGGGGGCCGGGGCGGGCTCGGGGGCGGGGAGGGGCTCGGCTTCGGCGATCGGCTCGGGCGTGGGCGACGGCTCGGGCGCCGGCGCCGCCTCGGGCTGCTCCACGACCACCGCGACCGGTACGGGCTCCGGCTCCGGCTCCGCCGGCACGGGCGCAGGCTGTACGAGCTCGGGCTGTACGAGTTCCGGATGTACGGGCTCTGGCTGTACGGATTCGGGCTCGGGTCCCGTCTCGGCGACCGGTGACGGCTCGGCCGGCGCGGGCTCCACAGAGGCCGCACCGGGCAGCGCTATCGGCTCGCGCTTCTCCTCGGCCTCGACCGGCTCGACGACCGGGGTCTCCTCGACCACCGCCACGACCGGAACGGGTTCCTCCGCCACCGGCGCGGGAGTCGGCTCCGCCTCGGGCTGCTCGGCCACCGGCTCCGGGACCGGCTCCGGGGCGAACTCCGGTACGGAATCCTGCACGACCGTTTCCGCGGCGGGCTCGGGAACCGCCTCCTCCGCCACCACCGGTGGTTCGGGGGCCACTTCGGCGACCACGTCGGCCACGGCGACGGCGACCTCCGCGGCCTCCGCCACCGGAGTCTGCGACTGGGGCGGCGGCGCGCCCCACGGGTCCGCGCCCTGCGCGGGGATCGCGCCGAGCTGCGGTCCCGGCAGCGCGCCCGCCTCCTCGCGCGGGACGTCCAGATACTCGGGGCCCGTGGTCTGCGGGCCCTGGGCCCGTGCCCGAACCGGGGTCGACGGAGTGGTCCTGGGTCCCCGGTCGGCGAGCGAACGCACCACGCCACCCGTGGAGTCGGGAATGGGCGGGCCCATGTGCAGGGGTCGGCGCGCGGGCGGCGGAGTGGGGGCGGCGGTGGCGGTCGCGGCCCGTACGGCCCCGAGGTCCACGGAGCCCGAGTCGCGGCCACCGGCTTCGTGCGCGCCGGGCGGCTCGGTCACGGGAGCGGGCGCCGACGCCTGCTCCGGCGCCTCGGGAGCCGCCTGGGGCGCTTCCCGCACGGCTTCCTGGGCCGGCTCCGGCGCGGGCTCCTGGACGGGTTCCGGTGCGGGTTCCGCCACGGCCTCCGGCACGGGAGCCTCCGCGAGGGCCTCCGCCGGCGCGTACGCCTCCGGCGCCACCGCGAACTCCGCCTGCTGCGCCACGGGCTGAGCGGGCTCGGCGACCGGCTCGGGCATCCGGGCCAGATCCGGGGCGGGGTACAGGGACGGGCTCTCGGGGGCGGGCACCTGCGGGAACTCCGGAGGGGCCCCGTACGACAGTTGACCGTGCCCGAGCGAGTCGGAGTGACCCGCCCCGGGCTCGGAGTAGGCCATGGGCGGCTGCGCGAACTCCGCCTGGCCCACCTGCCGCACGCCCTGCCCGACCGCGACGGGCTGCGGCTCGGGCACGGACGCCGGCATGGCGTGAGGGACCGGCGCGACCGGCTCCGCCGGCGGCACGGGCAGCGGATCGCCCCACGCGCCCTGTGAACTCGGCATCAGCAGAAGGTCGTCGTCCTCGGGAGCACTCTCGGAGGGGCCCAGGTAGGCGTAGGAGCCGGCGGCGGGGTCGCCCGGCTGCTCCACCATGCCTGCGTTCTCCGGCTGTCCCTTGTCCGGGATCTGGCCGGTGTCAGTCATGCGTACCCCTCGCCCATTGGTTGTGCTCCTTCGGCCCTTCGACCGGGGCGCCCGATTCGGCGGCGCTTCCGGCGCCCGTCAGTGACAACGAGCGTGGGCGCCGCGCGGCACGAATCGAGCCGCGGCCCTCACGTATTCTCGCGGCCGTCCGCGGCCGACACACGGAGATCTGCGGCGGCCGTCTGTGGGCTGCGCCACGTTGCGCGACCCCCGGTGCAGCCGTACCACATGAGGGGCCAAAACACCCCCCTTTTCCGGACATTGACGAACGAAGCGACGAACGACCGGCTGCGGTACAACGATCGGTCAGCCTACCTCGCGCCTCCGACAACGGGGTCAGGGGGAGCGGTCCGGCCGCGTCCCCGAGACCAGGAAAACCACCGAGCGTTCGCGCTCCGACCAGGCCCCGGTGTCCATGTCGACGGACTGGAGGAGGACGCACTCCACGGTGTAGCCGCCCTCGCGCAGGGCCGTGCAGACGGCCTCCGCCTCGTCCCGCGTCGCCGCGTGGGTGACGATGCGCGCGGGCCTGCGGTCGGCGCAGGCGACGACGACGTCCACTCCCCCGCCGCCGATGCGTACGACGTCGGGCTCGGGCAGGTTCTCCAGGACGTGGGGCGCCCGGCCCTCCACGACTTCCAGTTGTACGCCGGCGCGCCGGGCTGCGGCGGCCGTGCTGGCGCACGCCCCGGGTTCCGCGTCGACGGCGATCACGGCCGCGCCGAAGCGCCCCGCCTCGGCGGCGAGCGCGCCGCTGCCGGAGCCGATGTCCCAGACCAGATCGCCGGTACGGGCGCCGAGCCTGGCGAGTTGGGCCGCGCGCAGCCAGGTCGACTCGCCCTCGTCGAGGTCGATGCCGTACTCCTCGGAGGGCAGTGCCCAGCCCCGTACGGCGGGCGGGAACTCGGCGTCGTGGGCCGCGATCCAGCCGCTGGTGCGGACGGGCGCGGTGCCGATGCCGCCGACGACGATCACCACGTTCGGGTCGCGCCAGACATGGTCGGCCGCCTTGTCCGAGGTCAGGACGGTGACCTGTTCCCGTTCGGTGCCCAGCTCCTCGCAGATGACGAAGGTGCGGTGAACTCCCTGGAGCAGCAGGGCGAGTTCGGCGGGCCCGGCGCCCGGGGAGGTGAGGACGGCGACTTTGGTATGCGCCCGGCACACATTGACGGCACGCCGGAGCGTGCGCTGCTGGGCCACGACCACCTGCGCGTCGTCCCAGGGCATCCCGGCGCGGGCGAAGGCCGTGGCCACGGCGGAGACCGCGGGTACGACCTCGACCTCGAGGCCGTGCTCGGGTGCGCGCAGGGTGCGCACGACACCGAAGAAGCCCGGGTCGCCGTCGGCGAGCACGACGGCGCTGCCGCGGTGTCCGGCGATCCTGCGGGCCGCGAGATCGACGCTGCCGAGCCGGACGCGTTCGGCGTCCGGCGGGATCTCCGGCAGGGCGAGATGGTGGGCGGCTCCGGCCACCAGTGTGGCGGCGGCGAGGGCGGACGTGGCCGCGGGCGCGAGGGGCGAGCCGTCCCAGCCGATCACCGTGACGCGGTCGGCCATCGTCGTCAGTCTCCCCAGAGGTCGTCAGGTCGTTTTTCCGCAGGCCGGAGCCGTGGCGGTTCGGTCGTCGTGTGTGGGGTCCGCACCGGGGCGGTGCGTGTGAGGGTACCCGCCGGCCGTCGCGCGGTCCCCCGGGGGGCCTGGCAGGACGGTCATGGCGAGGGGGGACGACGGGTTGATTCAGTTCCAGTCGGTGAAGGAGCCGTAGCCGCCCGCGTCCGCCATCTGATCGGCCACGCCTTCGAGGTCCTCGGGCAGCAGGCTCCAGACGATGAGGTCCGTACGGATGTCGATCCAGCCGCCGGACTCCGTCTGCGTGCGCGCTATCCAGGCGTTGCGCAGGACACCCTCGCTGATGCAGCCGGCCTTCTGCGCGACCTGCTGGGCCGCCGTGTTGTCGGCGGCGGTGCGCAACTCGATGCGTTCGAAGGTCTGGTCGCGGAAGAGCCACTGCGCGACGGCGAGCACCGATTCGGTGGCGTACCCCTCGCCACGCGCCCAGGGCGCGGTGATGTAGGAGATCTCGGTCGCGCGGGTGCGCCAGTTGGTGTTCTGGAGGCGCGCGAGGCCGACGAGGCGCTGGGTGAGGAACTCGGTGACGGCGAGGACCAGTCCGCGCCCCTCGGTGCGTTCCGCGGGGGCGATCGCGCGCACCCACTCCTCGGCGTCCCGGGGGCTGTACGGACAGGGAGCCGACGTCCACGCGATGACCGGTTCGTCGTTCATCATCTCGATGTGCGCCGGGATGTCCGCGTCCTCGAACGGGCGCAGCACCAGCCGCTCGGTGCTGATGGAGACGTCCGGAAAGGTGGTAGTCATGCGCAGCTCCATGCCTCAGTCCGTCGTAAATGCACAGCATGCAGCATCGGGGGAGCCCCGCACACGGCCGGGGTGTACGGGGCTCCCGCCGGAGTGGGCGCGGGGTTACGCGGGCGGACCGAAGGCGGGCAGGACTGCGCCGTTCTTGTAGGTGTCCTCGATGTACTTCTTCACCTGGGGCGAGTTGAGGAGCTTCGCGAGCTTGAGCACGCGCGGGTCCTTCTCGTTGCCCTCCTTGACGGCGAGGAAGTTGGCGTACGGGTTGTCCTCGGTCTTCTCCAGGGCCAGGGAGTCCACGGCCGGGTTGAGGTCGGCCTCGATGGCGTAGTTGCCGTTGATGACGGCGGAGTCGACGTCGTTCAGGGCACGGGGCAGGGTGGCGGCCTCCAGCTCCTTGAACTTCAGGCCCTTGTCGTCCTCGATGTCGGCCAGGGTGCCGTTGCCCTCGACGCCGTCCGCGAGCGTGATCACGTCGTTGTCGGCGAGGAGTTTCAGGGCGCGGCCCTCGTTGACGGTGTCGTTCGGGATCGCCACCGTCTGCCCGGGCTTGAGGCCGCTGAGGTCCTTGACCGTCTTGGAGTAGAGGGCGAGCGGTTCCAGGTGGACATTGACGACGGGGACGATGTGGGTGTCGTTCTTCTTGTTGAAGTCGTCGAGGTAGGGCTTGTTCTGGAAGTAGTTGGCGTCGACCTCGCCGCTCTCGGTGGCGGTGTTCGGCAGGACGTAGTCCGTGAACTCCTTGACGTCGAGCTTGAGTCCGGCGTCCGGGGCCAGTTCGTCCTTGATGAAGTTCAGGATGTCGGCGTGCGGTGTCGGGGACGCCGCGACGAGCAGGGGCTTGGACTCGTCGGCCTTGGCGCCTTCCGCCGTCTTCTCGGCGGGGTCGGACGAGGTGCCGCAGGCGGCGAGGCCGACGGCGAGGGCGGTGGTGGCCGCGGCGGCCGCGATCTTGAGGTGAGTACGCACGAAGAGTGCCTCTTTCCGGTGTTCGGTGATTCGGGCCCGGACAAGGAGTGCGGGCCGGTGGGACATCTGTGGGGGCGCGGGGGCCGGTTCAGGCCGTGCGGGTCCGGCGGGTCAGCAGCCGTACGGCGAGGTCGCCGATCAGCTGGATCACGGTGACGATCAGGATCAGCACGACGACGGTGGCGATCATGAAACCGTTCTCGAAGCGCTGGAATCCGTAGGTGACGGCCTTGGAGCCGAGCCCCTCACCGCCGACCGCGCCGGCCATGGCGGAGTAGCCGATGAGGGCGATGACGGTGGTGGTCGTGCCGGAGACGATCGAGGGCAGGGCCTGGGGCAGGAGCACCTTGCGGACGATGGTGGGGATGGAGCCGCCCATGGCCTGGACGGCTTCGACCAGGCCGTGGTCGACCTCCCGTATCGCCGTCTCGACGAGCCGGGCGAAGAACGGGATGGCGCCGATGGCGAGCGGCACGATCATGGCCGTGGGGCCGATGAAGGTGCCGACGACGAAGGTCGTGAAGGGGATCAGCGCGATCAGCAGGATGATGAACGGCAGCGAGCGGCCGATGTTCACGATCACGCCGACTACCTTGTTGACGGGGGTGTTCTGGAGCAGTCCGCCCTTGTCGGTGAGGACGAGCAGGACTCCCAGCGGCAGTCCGCCGACGACGGTGACCAGCGCCGACCAGAGCACCATGTAGAGGGTGTCGAGGGTTCCCTGGCTGAGCAGGGGCTGCATTTCGGACCAGGTCACTTGGCACCGTCCTTGGTGAGCGCGGCTTCTTCGGCGGGCCCGGCTTTCCGGGCGGGCGCGGCGTCTTCCGTGAGCGCGGCGGTCGGCGCGGTGGCGTCCTCGGCCGGCTTCACGACCTCGACCTGGAGTCCCTGTTCGCGCAGGAAGCCCATGGGGACGACGTTCTCCTCGAAGCCGCCCGGGAGTTCGATGCGCATCCGGCCGATCTGGCGGCCCCCGACGGTGTCCATGGCCGCGCCGAGAATCGATATGTCGATGTTGTAGGTGCGGGACAGCTGGGAGATGACCGGCTGGGTGGCGCTCTCGCCGTGGAAGGTGACGTCGATGACCGTGCCGCCGGGTCCGGTCCCCTCGCCGCCGACGGGGAACAGCTCGCGCGCGAGCCGTGAGCCGGGGGTGGCGAGCAGTTCGCCGACCGTGCCGGACTCGGTGATCCGCCCCTTCTCCATGAGCGCGGCCGAGTCGCAGATCGTCTTGACGACCTCCATCTCGTGCGTGATCAGCAGGATGGTGAGGCCGAGCTGCCGGTTGATGTCGCGCAGCAGTCCCAGGATCGAGCGGGTGGTCTCGGGGTCGAGCGCGCTCGTCGCCTCGTCCGAGAGCAGCACCTTCGGGCTGCCGGCCAGGGCGCGCGCGATGCCGACGCGCTGCTTCTGACCGCCGGAGAGCTGGGCCGGGTAGGCCTTGGCCTTGTCGGCGAGACCGACGAGTTCGAGCAGTTCCAGCGCCCTGAGGGATCGATTCCGCGCGGAGTGGCCGAGGATCTCCAGCGGCAGTTCGATGTTGTCCTGGACGGTGCGCGACGAGAGCAGGTTGAAGTGCTGGAAGACCATGCCGATCGAGCTCCGCGCGCGCCGCAGCTCCCTGCCCGCCCGTCGGCCGCGCCCGGCGAGCGCGGTCAGATCGGTTCCGTCGACGCTCACGGTGCCGGCGGTGGGCCGTTCGAGGAGGTTGACGCAGCGGATGAGCGAGGACTTCCCGGCGCCGCTGCGGCCGACGACTCCGAAGACCTCGCCCTCGCGTACGCGCAGGTCGACGCCGTCGAGAGCGGTGATCTCAGGGCCGTGCGACCGGCCGGACCGGTAGACCTTGGTCAGGCCTGTAGTGGTGATCACTGGCGATTCCGTCACTGTCGGGTGCGCGGCGCGACGGCCGGGCGGGGCAGGGGGAGTCCGGAGCGGTCCGACAGGACGCGGCGCGACACGGCACGGCGGCTCGCGGCGGCGCGGGGCCGTTCACGGGTGCCGCGGTGGGTGGCCGTGCGGCGCTGCCGAGGGGCGCACGTGGTCCGGGTGCGTGACGTACGGGAGGTACGGACACAACCGGGGCCGTGGCGTCGCGGTCTGTCGGCTCTCGCTTCGGGGCGCGAGGCTCAGGCAGGGGCCCTCAGCGGGCGCACATTCGACACAGACAACGAACACCGGGCGTCATGGTCGCCTCGGTCGCAAGGGTGCGGCTGTTCGTCGTGGTCATGTCGGTAAGTAAAGCAGACGTATATCCGGGCTCCGGCCGCCTGTCCGGATACCGGACGCCGCTCGCGGTCCCGTCGACCGTCGACGTCACCTCTCTGACCTGCACGGACGCGGGTCGACCACCGTCGACGCACGAGTGGAGACCGGCTCCGGACCGTTGTGGGCTGTGGCCAAGACCACGGTCTTCCGCGACCCGCCCGCCAGGGGCGACAGCGCCGGGCTTCTCGGGCCGTAATACTCTCGACGGCATGCTTGTCGCCCTGACGGTCGCGGTCTCCGTGGCCGCCCTCCTCCTCGCCGCCTGGTGCGGATACGCCGCGTACCGCGACCAGCCCACCAAGGACTGGCATTTCATGGGCATGGCGGCGGTCACGGTGCTGGCGTTCGTCCAACTGGTGGTCGGCATCGTCCAGTTGGCGCGTGGCGAGGAGCCGGCGGACAGCTCGGTGATCTTCGTCTCGTATCTGATCGGCGCGTTCGCGGCCGTACCGGCCGCCGGATTCCTGTCCCTGGCCGAGCGGACCCGCTGGGGTTCGGCGACGGTCTCGGCGGGCGCCGTCGTCCTCGCCGTACTCGAAGTGCGTCTGTACGACATCTGGGGAGGCTGACCGTGGTGACCGGGACCGGTGCCGGAGTGGGCACCGACGAGCGGCCGGCGGGGCGGACCAGACTGGTCCAGGGGCCCGGGCTGCTACTCGTCTGGCTGTACGGGGTGATGTCGGTCGGCGCGGCGTCGCGGACCGCCTTCGAGATCTCCACCAAGTTCGACCGGGCACCGCTGGCCTACACGCTCTCGGGCGTCGCGGCCGCCGTGTACGTGTTCATCACCTACACGCTGGTACGCGGCGGCGAGACGGCGCGGAAGGTGGCACTGGTCTGCTGCGCGGGCGAACTCGTCGGCGTGCTCACCGTCGGGACCTGGACGATCGTCGACCCCTCGGCCTTCCCCGACGCGACGGTCTGGTCCGGGTTCGGCTGGGGGTATCTCTTCATTCCCGTGCTGCTGCCGGTCACGGGGATGCTGTGGCTGCGCAGGTCCCGACGGGGTTGAGCGGTCGGCCGCCGTACGTCAGGCGCTGGCGGCGAAGGCTCCGGTGGCCGCTTCCTTCTCCAGCGTCACGAGCGTGAGACCGGGACCGGTCGGCTCGCTGGCCACCGGCGCGTACCCCTTGCTCCGGTACAGCCGCAGATTGCCCTCGCTGCGGTGCCCGGTGAAGAGCTGGAAGCGCTTGGCGGCCTCGTCGCCGGCGAAGCTTCCCTCGATGGCGTCGAGCAGCCGGCCGCCGAGACCGTGGTGCCGCATCCTCGGGTGGACGATGAGCTTGCCGATCCTGGCCGTGCCCGCGGCGTCGACCTCGCCCCGCACGGAGGCCACGACTTCGCCGCCGAGCTTGGCCACGAGCGCGTGACCGCGGGCGATCTCTTCCTTGAGGTCGTCAAGGGTCTGGGTCAACGGTTCGATGGTGTAGTCACCGTAGAGCTCCGCCTCGCTCTGGTAACACAGGTACTGAAGCTTGAGGATGTGTTCCGCGTCCTGTGCACTCGCTGCTGAGATGGTCACGCTCATGCCCATGTGTGCATGCCTCCCGCTCACCTGCTGCCGCCGGTTGTCTACCGCTCCTTTCCCCGGAGTTCAGGAGCTACAACCTCTGTGATGAGCATTCTGCCCAGGCATCACAGGCATCGGGAACGCGCTGACCCTAAACCCACCTGTGAGATACCCAACTCTCCTGCGTTTTGCAGGGTGGTGGGGCCGCCGGACAGTAACTTCCCAGCCGTCGCGGCGGGATGGGGGCGAGGTGTACGTTCTGGCCTCTCACGCCCAACTCGGCGTCCACGGCGCGTGGTTGTGCCCCGGCCGGACACATCCGGCCGGGGCACACCATCGGGCTCGGCGGTAACTCTCCGCGTCGGCCCCTGTCCTCGATTCCCGAGGTCAGTTCCTGTTGAAGTCGGCGGCGGCCAGCAGCCCCGTGTCGGGGTTGTCGGTGAAGATGCCGTCGATGCCCTGCTCGAAGTAGACCTTGAAGGCCCCGAAGGCGTCGCCGTACGCGTTGGGGTCCGTACCGACCCGGAAGTCGGCCGGCAGGAAGCTGTTCTCGTTCCGCATCGTGTACGGGTGCAGGATCAGGCCCTTGTCGTGGGCGTCACGCACCAGCGTGGTCGGCTTGCCCAGCTTGCCGGCCGTGTCCCGCGGAATGATCAGGTCCACCCACGGGCCGATGCCCTGCGCGAAGGACGCGATCCACTTCAGCCCCTTGGGCGTGATCAGGTCGGCCACGAAACGCGGGTCGCCCGACTGCTTGAAGTCCCACGGCTGCGTGTTCGCGGCGTCGAACAGCACGACGCGCGGCGTCGAGACGAGCTTGGCCATGCGCTGCATGCTGGTGGGCTCGAACGACTGGAGGAAGAGCGGCGAGTCACGGCGGTCCCGGCCGTAGCGGCGCAGCAGCTTCGCGAGCCGCTCCTCCAGGCCGAGGCCGATGCCCCGGAAGTAGGTGGGGTGCTTCGTCTCGACGTACAGCCATACGGGCTCGCCCCGGCGGCGCCCCTCCTCGTCGGCCCAGCGCAGCACCTCCTCGAAGGTGGGGATCTCCCAGCGGCCGTTGTAGAGGGTGCTGTGCGGACGGGACTGCGGGATGCGCTCCTTGGCGCGCAGCGTCTTCAGCTCGGCGAGCGTGAAGTCCTCGGTGAACCAGCCGGTGAGGCTGACGCCGTCGACGCTCTTGGTGGTCTTGCGCCCGGCGAACTCCGGGTGGTCGGCGACGTCCGTGGTGCCCGTGATGTCGTTCTCGTGACGGCAGACGAGGTGCCCGTCCTTGGTGGGCACGAGGTCCTGCTCGATCACGTGCGCGCCGAGGTCGAGCGCGAGCTGGTACGAACCGAGCGTGTGCTCGGGGCGGTAGCCGCTGGCACCGCGGTGTCCGACGATCGTGGGCACGGGCAGTCTCTTCTGCGGCGGACGGTGCCCGCCGTGAGAGCCGCCCTGCGCCCCTTGCGCCGCGCCGGCGGTACCGGCGGAGAGACCGAGTGCGGCCGAGCCGAGCACCGCCGCTCCGAGCACGGTCCTACGTCCCGGGATGTTCTGCGCACCCTGTGTCATGAACGCTCCTTCATGTGATGTCCATGTGCTGTCCCGCACCTGTCAAGCAAGGGCTTGATCGTAGGGAGTCGCCGTCTACGGCGGGCAGACCGCGCGCGAACACACCGGAAACTCGTGTCAACGGCGCGCGTCCGGTCGCCGGGCTCGATGTGCGCGGGGGGCCGACCCGCGAGTACCGTACTCACCTGCGACGAGTTAGTCGGCTCGCAACGACCGCTCACCAACCGGAGGACCCCGTTGTCCCGCTTTGCGCTCGTCAAGGCAGTGCTCGGACCGATCTTGCGTCTGATGTTCCGGCCGCGGGTGGAGGGCGCCGAGAACATCCCGGGGACCGGTCCGGTGATCCTCGCCGGCAACCACCTGACCTTCATCGACTCGATGATCCTGCCGCTGGTCTGCGGGAGCCGTCAGGTCTTCTTCATCGGCAAGGACGAGTACGTCACCGGTAAGGGGATCAAGGGCCGGATGATGGCCTGGTTCTTCACCGGCTGCGGCATGATCCCGGTGGACCGCGACGGCGGACACGGCGGTGTCGCGGCGCTGATGACCGGCCGGCGGGTGCTGGAGGACGGTCATATGTTCGGCATCTACCCGGAGGGGACGCGCTCCCCCGACGGCCGGCTGTACCGGGGCCGTACGGGCATCGCGCGGCTCACGCTGATGACCGGCGCGCCCGTCGTCCCCTTCGCGATGATCGGGACGGACAAGATCCAGCCGAACGGCGCGGGCATGCCGCGGCCGAGCAGGGTGACCGTCCGCTTCGGCGCGCCGATGGAGTTCTCGCGGTACGACGGCATGGACCGTGACCGCTATGTGCTGCGGGCGGTGACCGACTCCGTGATGACGGAGGTCATGCGGCTCGGCGGGCAGGAGTACGTGGACATGTACGCCACCAAGGCGAAGGCCGCCTGACCGACTGTCCGGTCCCCCGTCGGGCCGCTGTGCGTCGGCCGGGCACGCGCTCAGCCGAAGGGCCGCTCGGCTGAACGGCCCTTCGTCAGTTCGTACGTTCCGGCCCCCGTCGCCCCGCGCGGCACCGCGGACACGGTGCCCCCCCGCGGGCAGGGCGGCCGGCACCCGGTGTGCGCTCGCAGGCGGCGGCGACCGGCCAGGGCGTACGGCGCCCCCTCAGCCGACCCGTTCCACCGCGTCCGCCGATTCCTCCGTGTCGTCCTCCAGCGTGTCGTCCTCCAGCTTGGAGCCGCGCAGCAGGAACCACGCCGCCGCCGAGGCCGTCAGGAGGATCGCCGCCCCCGTTCCCGCCGCGATGCTCAGGCCGTGGACGAACGCGTCCTGGGCCGCCGTGACCAGCTCCGTCGCCTGGTGGGCCGGGACCGTGGTCGCCGAATCGATCGCGCCGCCCAGGGACTCGTGCGCCGCCGACGCCGTCTCCGCCGGTACGGCGTCCGGCGTGGGGAAGCCCCGGTAGACGCCTGTGACGATCGAGCCGAGGAGGGCGATGCCGAGCGCGGCGCCCAGTTCGTACGCCGTCTCCGAGACCGCCGACGCCGCGCCCGCCTGTTCCCTGGGGACGCTGGAGAGGATCACGTCGGCCGTCACCGTGAAGGAGAATCCCGCGCCCACGCCGACGACGAGCAGCACCCCGCCGAGCAGCGGGTAGCCGGTGTTCTCGGTCAGACCGACGAGTGCCGCGGTCGCGAGGCCCACACCGGCGAGGCCGCCGGCGACCACGGACCGTACGGAGAAGCGCCGGGCCGCCCGGCCCGCGAGCAGGCCCGCCGTCACGGCGCCCACGGCCGCGGGCAGTTCGGCCAGGCCCGCCTCCAACGGCCCCCGTCCCTGGACGAGTTGCAGATACTGCGAGAGGAAGAAGATCAGCCCCGACAGACCGAAGATGGTCAGCAGGTCGGCCAGTACGGCTCCGGAGAAGCCCCGGTTCCTGAACAGCCGCATGTCCAGCAGCGGGTGGCGGATGCTCAGCTGTCTGCGGACGAAGCCGACGAGCGCCAGGCCGCCGATCACCGCCGCCGCAGCGACGTCCCAGCGCGGCCCGTACGCCGCGGCCTCCTTCACCGCGTACACGACGCCGACGATCCCGACGAGGGACAGGACCACGCCCGCCAGGTCCCAGGGACCCGGCGCCGGGTTCTTCGACTCCGGGAGGAGCCTCACGCCGACGACGACGAGGACCGCCATCACGGGCAGATTGATCAGGAAGACCGAGCCCCACCAGAAGTGCTCCAGCAGGAATCCGCCGACCACCGGACCCACGGCCGCGCCCGCCGACGCCGCGGCGCCCCAGACGCCGATGGCGACGCTGCGCTCCCGGGGGTCGTGGAAGATGTTGCGGATCAGGGCGAGGGTGGCCGGCATCAGCGTCGCGCCGGCGACGCCCAGCAGCGCCCGCGCGACGATCATCATCTCCGGGCTGGTCGCGTAGGCGTTGAGCACGGAGACGGCGCCGAAGGCCACGGCTCCTGTCAGCAGCAGTTTCTTGCGCCCGATCCGGTCGCCGAGGCTGCCCATGGAGACGAGCAGTCCCGCGATGACGAACGAGTAGATGTCGCCGATCCAGAGCAGTTGCGTGCCGGACGGCTTGAGGTCCTCGCTCAGGAACGGTGTGGCGAGGCCGAGCACCGTGGCGTCGACCGCCACCAGAAGTACCGCCAGGACGAGTACGGACAGGGCCAGCCAGCGCCCCGGGCGGTGCGTCGGATCCGTCGTCGTCCTCGCCACCAGGCCGGTGCCGGTCATCACTCCACACTCCGTCGCGCTCCGCCGAGCAGCAGCTCGGCGATCATGTACTGGAAGTCCTTCGCGGCCACCCGTCCGTCCTGGACGGCCCAGGCGGCGGTGCCGACGAGCCCGTAGAAGGCCTCGGTGAGCCAGGCGGGCGGCAGGTCGATCCGGAACTCGCCCCCTTCCTGTCCGCGCCGGAAGAGCGCGGAGACCCGGGCGTCGAGCCGGTCCCAGCCCTCGTTCACATCGCCCTCGAAGAGCTGGTTCTCGGTGACGAGGAAGGCGAGGAGCCCGGCGGACGGCTCGACCTCGGCGATGAGCCTGCGGAGCGCGTCGCTCGCGGACCCCTCGTCCGTACGCGCCGTGTCGAGCGCCGCCTCGAACTCCCGGATACCCAGCTCCTCCAACGCTTTGACCAGGGCGTCCCGCCCGGCGAAGTGCCGGTGCAGGGTGGCCCGGCCGATGCCGGAGGCCCGCGCGACCTCGTCCATGGTGGCGGTGGCCTTGCGGGTGAGGAGGGCTGCGGCGGTGCGCAGCACCTGGTCACGATCGACTGTCATGAGACAACCATAACCCAAATGAGACATTCATGTCTCACTCATGGCAGGGCACTGTCAGGGAGGGTCCCGCCACGGGATATCTTGATGTCGAGCAATGTTGCAGACGTGGAGCGGAGCACCCGGTGACAGACTCGACCATCATCTACACGCACACCGACGAGGCCCCGGCCTTGGCCACCTACTCATTCCTGCCTGTGGTCGAGGCCTATGCCTCGACGGCCGGGGTCACGGTGGAGCGCCGTGACATCTCCCTGGCGGGGCGGATCATCGCCGGTTTCGCCGACCGTCTCGAACCGGGACAGCGGATCGACGACGCCCTGGCGGAGCTCGGCGCCCTGGCCAAGACTCCCGCGGCCAACATCATCAAGCTGCCGAACATCTCGGCGTCGATCCCGCAGCTGAAGGCCGCGATCGCCGAGCTCCAGCAGCAGGGTTACGCGCTCCCCGACTACCCGGACGACCCGAGGTCCGACGAGGACAAGGACGTACGGGCGCGCTACGACAAGGTCAAGGGCAGCGCGGTGAACCCGGTGCTGCGCGAGGGCAACTCGGACCGCCGCGCCCCCGCCTCGGTGAAGAACTACGCCAAGGCGCACCCGCACCGGATGGGCGCCTGGACGGCCGGCTCGAAGACCAACGTCGCGCACATGGACGCCGACGACTTCCGCTCCACCGAGAAGTCCGCCGTGATGACCGAGGACGGCTCGCTGCGGATCGAGCTGGTGGGCGACGACGGGAACACCACCGTCCTGCGTGAGTCGGTACCCGTGCTGGCCGGCGAGGTCGTGGACGTGTCCGCGATGCGCGTCGCCGCGCTGCGTGAGTTCCTCACCGCGCAGATCGCCCGCGCCAAGGCCGAGGACGTGCTCTTCTCGGTGCACCTCAAGGCCACGATGATGAAGGTCTCCGACCCGATCGTCTTCGGCCACACCGTGCGCGCCTTCTTCCCCAAGACGTTCGCGGAGCACGGTCACGCGCTCGCCGAGGCCGGTCTGAGCCCCAACGACGGTCTCGGCGGCATCCTCAAGGGCCTGGAGTCGCTGCCCGGCGGATCGAAGATCGCCGAGTCCTTCACCGCCGAGCTGGCGGAGGGCCCCGCTCTCGCGATGGTCGACTCCGACAAGGGCATCACCAACCTGCACGTGCCGAGCGATGTCATCGTCGACGCGTCGATGCCGGCCATGATCCGCACCTCCGGCCATATGTGGGGCCCGGACGGCGCCGAGGCCGACACGCTCGCCGTCATCCCCGACAGCAGCTACGCGGGCATCTACCAGGTCGTCATCGACGACTGCCGCGCCAACGGCGCCTACGACCCCTCCACCATGGGTTCGGTGCCCAACGTCGGTCTGATGGCGCAGGCGGCCGAGGAGTACGGCAGCCACGACAAGACCTTCGAGATCCCGGCCACCGGCACGGTGCGCGTCGTGGACACGGCGGGCGACGCCGTACTGGAGCAGACGGTCAGCGCCGGCGACGTCTTCCGGATGTGCCAGACCAAGGACGTGCCGATCCGGGACTGGGTCAAGCTCGCCGTCGGCCGCGCCCGCGCCACCGGCAACCCGGCCGTGTTCTGGCTGGACGAGGGCCGCGCGCACGACGCCAACCTGATCGCCAAGGTCAACGCGTACCTGCCCGAGCACGACACCGAGGGCCTCAGCATCGAGATCATGAAGCCCGTCGAGGCGATCGCGTTCTCGCTGGAGCGCATCCGGCGCGGTGAGGACACCATCTCGGTCACCGGCAATGTCCTGCGTGACTATCTGACCGACCTCTTCCCGATCCTGGAGCTCGGTACGAGCGCCAAGATGCTCTCGGTCGTGCCGCTCATCAACGGCGGCGGGCTCTTCGAGACGGGCGCGGGCGGCTCGGCGCCGAAGCACGTACAGCAGCTCGTCAAGGAGAACTACCTGCGCTGGGACAGCCTGGGCGAGTTCCTCGCACTGGCCGTCAGCTTCGAGCACCTCGCGACGACCACGGGCAACGCGCGCGCCCAGGTGCTGGCCGACACGCTCGACCGCGCCACCGGCTCGTTCCTGAGCGAGAACAAGTCGCCCAGCCGCAAGGTCGGCGGGATCGACAACCGCGGCAGCCACTTCTATCTCGCCCTCTACTGGGCGCAGGAGCTGGCCAGGCAGACCGAGGACGCCGAGCTCGCCTCCTCGTTCGCGGCTCTCGCCAAGACGCTGACCGAGCAGGAGGGCACGATCGTCGAGGAACTCCTCGCCGTGCAGGGCTCGCCGGCCGACATCGGCGGCTACTACCAGCCCGACCCGGCCAAGGCCGAGGCCGTGATGCGGCCGTCGAAGACGTTCAACCAGGCGATCTCCACCCTGGGCTGATCCGGCCGCGCGACCGGGAAGCCGGACGGGCCCGACCCGAGCCCGTCCGGCGACCGTGCGGAATGCGCGGTCACCTCTTCGCCGTCGCCCACGCGTGCTGGATCGCCAGGTCGGTCTTCACCTCGGCGAGCTGGACCGCGACCGCCGAGGGCGCCGTACCGCCGCGCCCGTCGCGCGACGCCAGCGCGCCGGAGACGTCGAGAACCGTACGGACCTCCGGAGTCAGATGCTCCGAGATCGAGGCGAACTGCTCGTCGGTCAGCTCGTCCAGCTCGATCCCCTCCTTCTCGCACGTCTTGACGCACTCACCCGCGACCTCGTGCGCGACGCGGAACGGCACACCCTGCCGTACCAGCCACTCGGCGATGTCGGTGGCGAGCGAGAAACCGGCCGGGGCCAGCTCCGCCATCCGCTCCCGGTTGACGGTGAGCGTCGCCATCATGCCGGTGAACGCGGGGAGCAGGACCTCCAGCTGGTCGCAGGAGTCGAAGACCGGCTCCTTGTCCTCCTGAAGATCGCGGTTGTACGCGAGCGGCAGCGCCTTGAGCGTGGCCATCAGCCCCGTCAGATTGCCGATGAGCCGGCCCGACTTGCCACGCGCCAGCTCGGCGATGTCCGGGTTCTTCTTCTGCGGCATGATCGACGAGCCGGTGGAGAAGGCGTCGTGCAGCGTGACGAAGGAGAACTCCTTCGTGTTCCAGATGATCACCTCTTCGGCGATCCGCGAGAGATTGACCCCGATCATCGCGGTGATGAAGGCGAACTCGGCGACGAAGTCCCGCGAGGCCGTGCCGTCGATCGAGTTGGCGACCGAGCCGTGCTCGAAGCCGAGGTCCGCGGCGACCGCCTCCGGGTCGAGCCCCAGCGACGACCCGGCCAGCGCGCCCGATCCGTACGGGGAGACCGCCGTCCGCTCGTCCCACTGCCGCAGCCGCTCCGCGTCCCGCGACAGGGACTGCACATGCGCCAGCACATGGTGGGCGAAGAGCACCGGCTGGGCGTGCTGAAGATGCGTACGGCCCGGCATCGCGACGTCCGGGTGCGCCTCGGCGAGGCCGACCAGCGCGTCCTGGAGCTCGGCGAGCAGCCCGCCGATGATCCGCGCGTGGTCGCGGAGATACATCTTGAAGAGGGTGGCGACCTGGTCGTTGCGGGACCGGCCGGCGCGCAGCTTGCCGCCGAGGTCCGGGCCGAGCTGTTCGAGCAGGCCGCGTTCGAGCGCGGTGTGGACGTCCTCGTCGGCGATGGTCCCGGTGAAGGAGCCGTCGGCGACGGCCGCCTCCAGCCGGTCGAGCCCCGCGAGCATCCGGTCCAGCTCCTCCTCGTCGAGGAGACCGGCCTTGCTGAGCACGCGCGCGTGCGCGCGGGAGCCCGCGATGTCGTACGGCGCGAGGCGCCAGTCGAAGTGCACGGACGCGGAGAGCTTGGCCAGGGCCTCGGCGGGACCGTCGGCGAAACGGCCGCCCCAGAGCCGGACGTCACCGGTGTTGCTGCTCACTGCGGGAGCTCCTTGGAGTGCGGTCGTGGGTGTGCGGTAGGGAGGGCCGGGCTCCGCCCCGGACCCCGGACCCCGATCGCCGGACGGGCTCGGGATGAGCCCGTCCGGCGATCGAGGACTTTCGGCAAGGGGCGGGGAAGACGAACTACGCCAGGTCGCGCTTCGCGGCGATCTTCGCGGAGAGGCCGAACAGCTCGATGAAGCCCTGTGCCTTGGACTGGTCGAAGGTGTCGCCCGAGTCGTACGTCGCCAGGTTGAAGTCGTACAGCGACTCCTCCGAGCGCCGGCCGGTGACGACGGCCCGGCCGCCGTGCAGGGTCATCCGGATGTCGCCGGTGACGTGCTGGTTGGCCTCGTTGATGAAGCCGTCCAGGGCGCGCTTGAGCGGGGAGAACCACAGGCCGTCGTAGACCATCTCGCCCCACCGCTGCTCGACCTGCCGCTTGTACCGCGCCAGCTCACGCTCGACGGTGACGTTCTCCAGCTCCTGGTGGGCGGTGATCAGCGCGATCGCGCCCGGGGCCTCGTACACCTCGCGGGACTTGATGCCCACGAGCCGGTCCTCGACCATGTCGATCCGGCCGATGCCCTGGCCGCCGGCCCGCTCGTTGAGCTGCTGGATCGCCTGGAGGACGGAGACCGGCTTGCCGTCGATGGCGACCGGGACGCCGGCCTTGAAGGAGATGACGACCTCGTCGGCCTCGCGGGGCTCCGCCGGGTTGGAGGTGTACTCGTAGATGTCCTCGATCGGGCTGTTCCAGATGTCCTCCAGGAAGCCCGTCTCGACGGCCCGTCCGAAAACGTTCTGGTCGATGGAGTACGGGGATTTCTTGGTGGTCGCGATCGGGAGGTTCTTCTCCTCGCAGAACGCGATCGCCTTGTCACGGGTCATCGCGTAGTCGCGGACCGGGGCGATGCACTTCAGCTCGGGGGCGAGGGCGACGATGCCGGCCTCGAAACGGACCTGGTCGTTGCCCTTGCCGGTGCAGCCGTGGGCGACGGTGTCGGCGCCGTGCTTCTTGGCCGCGGCGACGAGGTGCTTGACGATCGTCGGCCGGGAGAGCGCCGAGACGAGCGGGTACCGGTCCATGTACAGCGCGTTGGCCTTGATCGCCGGGAGGCAGTACCCCTCGGCGAACTCGTCCTTGGCGTCCGCGACCTCGGCCTCGACCGCACCGCAGGCGAGCGCGCGCTTGCGGATGACGTCCAGGTCCTCGCCGCCCTGACCGACGTCCACGGCGACGGCGATGACCTCGGCGCCCGTCTCCTCGGCGATCCAGCCGATGGCGACGGAGGTGTCCAGGCCTCCCGAGTAGGCGAGTACGACGCGCTCGGTCACGGGTTTCTCCTTACGGTGCATACGCTGATGGGTATAACTATGCAGTCCTCCGTATGTTTTGTCAATGTGGGCCGCGACTGGCCCCTCCGGCGCTCTCCGTGATCTCCGCCGCCAGCACCAGGGGATGGCTGTGCTCCAGGTCCTTCGTGGCGGTGAGCAGCGTGAGGGTGCCGTCGGCGGCCAGCTCCCGGAGCCGTTCCAGCGCCCCGGCGGCGGCCGAGCCGGATTCCGCCAGCTCCACGCGGTACCGGTCGGCGAACTCCTCGTACTTCCCCGGGTCGTGCCCGTACCACTTCCGCAGCTCCGCCGAGGGGGCCGCGTCCTTCAGCCAGTCGTCGAACGAGGCCTCGGCCTTGGCCAGCCCGCGCGGCCAGAGCCGGTCGACGAGCACCCGGGTCCCGTCGTCGGGCCCCGGCGCCTCGTAGACCCGTCGGACGGCCACCTCGTGCGTCGGTCTCTTCTTCGTCATGCGTCCCGGCCCATCCCGTCCTCGGTCACGACTCGACGCGCGCGACAGTCGGCGCCGACAATAAATGCCATGGGAAAGCACTACGAACGAATCGACGGCCGCATACGTACGTTCATCGAGGAACAGCCCCTCTTCTTCACCGCAACGGCCCCGCTCGCCGACGACGGTCACGTCAACGTCTCCCCCAAGGGCCGCTCCGGCACCCTCGTCGTACTGGACGAGTCGACGCTCGCCTATCTCGACTTCGGCGGCAGCGGCGCCGAGACCATCGCCCATCTGCGGGAGAACGGCCGCATCACCCTGATGTGGTGCGCGTTCGACGGACCGCCGAAGATCCTGCGGGTCCACGGGCGCGGGGAGCCGATCTTCCGGGACGACCCGCGCTGGGCGCAGTACATCGGGCGGTTCGCCGACGCGGACGGGCCGAGCGCGCGGGCGATCATCCTGGTCGGCGCGGTACGGATCAGCGACTCGTGCGGCTTCGCCGTCCCCTTCATGGACTACCGGCAGGAGCGCACGCAGCACGCGGAGCACTTCGCCAGGAAGACGGACGAGGAGTTCGCGGCGTACTGCGAGAAGAAGGAGTACGTGGGGGTGAGCCTGGACGGGCTGCCCGCCCTGCCGCTGCCGCTGCCCGCGCGCACGGACGGGCCCGCAGAGGCCGCCGCGCCCCGTTCGGCGTAGCCCGGCCGCGAGCTGAGAGGCCGTCATCCGGCGGCGGGCGTACGGTCCGAGCATGCGCACCCTTCTCACGCTCGGCTCGGTCCTGCTCGCCGTCGTCGCCACCGTCGGGGCGGGTCCCGTCGCGGCCGGGGCCGCCCCGTCGGGCCGTGCGGCCCTCGCCGACACCTCCGTACCGCTGCCCGAGCGGATGGCGGACACCGGCGGCGGCAGCCAGCTCATCACCGCCGAGGCCGCCACCACCGGCGCGACCACGGGGCGGCTCACCTGGTGGGACCGGCGCGGGAAGCACTGGGTGGCGGCGGGATCGGCCGACGCGCGGTTCGGGGCCGGCGGGCTGGTCGGGGGCACCGAGCGCGTGCAGGGCACCTCGACCACACCGACGGGGCTGTACGACCTGCCGTACGCCTTCGGCATCCGGCCCGCCCCGGCCGGGACCCGTTTCGCCTACCGCCCGGTGACCGAACGGTCCTGGTGGTGCCAGGACAACGACTCGCGCGCGTACAACCGCTGGGTCGAGGGGCTGCCGGCCGACTGCCGTGCGGCGGAGGCGGAGCGGCTGACCGCGTACGGCGCCCAGTACGCCCACGCTCTGGTCATCGGCTTCAACTACGACCGGCCCGTGCGCGGCCGGGGCGCCGGCATCTTCCTGCATGTCAACGGCAAGGGGGCGACGGCCGGTTGTGTCTCCGTACCGGCCGGGGCCATGAGCCGCGTCCTGGCATGGGCCGACCCCGCGCGCTCCCCGCACATCGCGGTGGGCACGGCTTCGGGCCGTACGGCGATCACGAGGTACTGAACCGGCGCCACCCGCCCGCGGGTGCTCAGCCGTCCTTCTGGGCCAGCCGCAGCAGATGGTCCGCGAGCGCCTGCCCGCCCGCCGGGTCGCGGCTGATCAGCAGCAGCGTGTCGTCGCCGGCGATGGTGCCGAGGATGGGGCGCAGTTCGGCCTGGTCGATGGCCGAGGCGAGGAACTGGGCGGCGCCCGGCGGCGTACGGAGCACCACGAGGTTCGCGGAGGCCTCGGCGGAGATGAGCAGTTCGCCGGAGAGCCGCCGCATCCGCTCCTCCTTCGCCGACTCGCCGAGCGGCGCGTGCGGGGTGCGGTAGCCGCCCTCGCTGGGGACCGCGTAGATCAGCTCACCGCCGGTGTTGCGGATCTTCACGGCGCCCAGCTCGTCCAGGTCGCGCGAGAGCGTCGCCTGGGTGACGTTCAGACCGTCGTCGGCGAGGAGCTTCGCGAGCTGGCTCTGGCTGCGGACGGGCTGCCGGTTGAGGATGTCCACGATCCGGCGGTGGCGCGCGGTGCGGGTCTGGGGTACGGACGGGCCGATGTGCTGCTCGGCCCCTTCCGTGTCCCCGGCCGCTCCGCCGGCACCGGCCGTGCCGTCGGCCCCCGCCGTGCCGCCCGCGCCGCCCGTTCCGTCCGCGCCGTCCGTGTGGGTGCCGTTGTGCTCTGGTGGTGCCTGCGCCTCGGTCATCGTCGTCTCATTCCCCGGATCGTCCGTCCCCGTGGGTCGCGTGGACGGTGTCGAGGATGCCGGGCAGGGCCCGGAGGAACGTTTCCACCTCGTCGTCGCCGATGATCAGCGGCGGCATCAGCCGTACGGCATCGGGGACTGGCGCGTTCACCAGAAGACCGGCATCCTGAGCCGCCTGTTGCACCTGTGGCGCGAGTGGCTCGGTGAGCACGATACCCAGCAGCAGCCCCGCGCCACGGACATGAGAGACCAGCGGGTGCCCGAGCGCCTCGATTCCGTCCCGCAGCTTCTCCCCCAGCCGCTTCACCGTGTCGAGCGCGCCGTCCGCGCCGAGCGTGTCCAGCACGGCGAGTCCGGCGGCGCAGGCGACCGGGTTGCCGCCGAAGGTCGTACCGTGCTGGCCGGGCTTGAGCAGGTCCGCCGCCGGGCCGAAGGCGAGCGTGGCGCCGATCGGCAGACCGCCGCCGAGGCCCTTGGCGAGCGTGACGACATCGGGCTCGACGCTCTGGTGGGCCTGGTACTCGAACCAGTGCCCGGTCCGTCCGATCCCCGTCTGGACCTCGTCGAGCACCAGCAGGGTGCCGGTGGCCCGGGTGATCTCCCTGGCCGCCTCGAGATAGCCCCGGGGCGGTACGACGACGCCGTTCTCCCCCTGGATCGGCTCGACGACCAGCAGCGCGGTCTCCTCGGTGACGGCCGCCCTGAGCGCGTCGGCGTCTCCGTACGGAACGTGTGTGACGTCGCCGGGCAGCGGGAGGAACGGCTGCCGCTTCGACGGCTGTCCGGTGAGCGCGAGCGCGCCCATCGTGCGGCCGTGGAAGCCGCCGTCGGTGGCCACCATGTGGGGCCGGCCGGTCAGCCGGCCGATCTTGAACGCGGCTTCGTTCGCCTCGGCGCCGGAGTTGCAGAAGAAGACTCGGCCGGGGCGGTCGGCGAGAGCGACGAGCCGTTCCGCGAGGGCGACCGGCGGGCCGGCGACGTACAGGTTCGACACATGGCCGAGGGCGGAGATCTGTCGGGTGACCGCGTCGACGACGGCGGGGTGGGCGTGGCCGAGGGCGTTCACGGCGATGCCGCCGACGAAGTCGGTGTAGGCGTTGCCGTCGGCGTCCCAGACGGTGGCTCCGGCGCCGCGTACGAGGGAGAGCTTGGGGGTGCCGTAGTTGTCGGCCATCACCTGCTGCCAGCGCCGCGTCAGCTCCTGGTTGCTGTCGTCGGTCATGCTGCTCCCCCTTCGGTCGTTTCTCCCACCGCGGTCGGTGCGGTCGGTGCGGTCGTCCCGCTCGTCGTGGTCATCGCCGTCCGCGCGGTTCCGCGCTCCCGGCCGTCGGGGACGACCATCGTGCCGATGCCGGAGTCGGTGAAGATCTCCAGCAGGATCGAGTGCTGGACGCGGCCGTCGAGCACGCGGGCGGTGTTGACCCCGTTGCGGACGGCGAACAGACAGCCCTCCATCTTCGGCACCATGCCGCTGGACAGCTCGGGAAGCAGCTTCTCCAGCTCGGTCGCCGTAAGCCTGCTGATCACGTCGTCGTTGTTCGGCCAGTCCTCGTAGAGGCCCTCGACATCGGTGAGGACCATCAGCGTCTCGGCGCCGAGGGCCGCGGCGAGCGCGGCGGCGGCGGTGTCCGCGTTGACGTTGTAGATGTGCCCGTCGTCGGCGCTGCGCGCGATCGACGAGATGACCGGGATACGGCCGTCGGCGAGCAGCGCGACGATGGCGCCCGGGTCGATCGCGGTGATCTCGCCGACACGGCCGATGTCGACCGGCTCGCCGTCGATGAGCGGCCGGTGCCGGGTGGCGGAGATGGTGTGCGCGTCCTCGCCCGTCATACCGACGGCGAGCGGACCGTGCTGGTTGAGCAGTCCGACGAGCTCACGCTGCACCTGGCCGGCGAGCACCATCCGTACGACGTCCATCGCCTCGGGCGTCGTGACGCGCAGCCCGGCCTTGAACTCGCTGACCAGCCCGTGCCGGTCGAGCTGTGCGCTGATCTGGGGGCCGCCGCCGTGCACGACGACCGGCCGGAGACCTGCCTGGCGCAGGAAGACGACGTCCTGGGCGAAGGCGGCCTTGAGATCCTCGTCGACCATGGCGTTGCCGCCGAACTTGATCACGACGATCTTGCCGTTGTGGCGGGTCAGCCAGGGCAGCGCCTCGATGAGGATCTGCGCCTTGGGCAGCGCGGTGTGCTTGCGCGCGGTCATGAGCTGTACGCGCTGTTCTCGTGGACGTAGTCGGCCGTGAGGTCGTTGGTCCAGATGACGGCCGACTCGGTGCCGGCGGCGAGGTCGGCGGTGATCCGGACCTCCCGGAAGCGCATGTCGACGAGGTCGCGGTCCTCGCCGACGGAGCCGTCGCGGCAGACCCAGATGTCGTTGATGGCGACAGCCAGCCGGTCGGGGTCGAAGGCGGCGGAGGTCGTGCCGATCGCGGAGAGCACCCGGCCCCAGTTGGGGTCCTCGCCGTGCAGCGCGCACTTGAGGAGGTTGTTGCGGGCGACCGAGCGGCCCACCTCGACGGCGTCGTCCTCGGTGGCCGCGTTGATCACCTCGATACGGATGTCCTTGCTGGCGCCCTCGGCGTCGCCGATGAGCTGACGGCCGAGATCGTCGCAGACCGTACGGACGGCCTCCGCGAACTCCTCGTACCCGGGCGTCACCCGGGAGGCGCCGGAGGCGAGCAGCAGCACGGTGTCGTTGGTGGACATGCAGCCGTCGGAGTCGACCCGGTCGAAGGTGGTACGGGTGGCGGCGCGCAGGGCCGAGTCGAGAGCGGGGCCCTCGACGTCGGCGTCGGTGGTGAGCACGACGAGCATCGTGGCGAGTCCGGGCGCGAGCATGCCGGCGCCCTTGGCCATGCCGCCGACGGTCCAGCCGTCGCCGCCCGCCACGGCCGTCTTGTGCACGCTGTCGGTGGTCTTGATGGCGATGGCGGCCTTCTCGCCGCCGTGCGGGGAGAGTTCGGCCGCGGCCTTCTCGATTCCGGGCAGGAGCTTGTCCATCGGGAGGTGGATACCGATGAGCCCGGTCGAGGCGACGGCGATCTCGCCGGAGCTGTGCGCGTCGGGGTCGGCCACGTTCAGTGCCTCGGCGACCTTCTCCGCCGTGGCGTGGGTGTTCTGGAATCCCTGGGGACCCGTACAGGCGTTGGCGCCACCGGAGTTGAGGACGACGGCGGAGATCTGCCCGCCCTTGACGACCTGTTCCGACCAGAGGACGGGGGCGGCCTTGACCCGGTTGGAGGTGAAGACGCCTGCGGCGGCGCGGCGCGGCCCGGTGTTGACCACGAGGGCCAGGTCCGGGGCGCCGCTGTCCTTGATCCCGGCGGCGATGCCCGCCGCCGTGAAGCCGCCTGCTGCGGTGACGCTCACTGCATCTCCTTCTTCGGCCGGGTGGTGCTGTCGGTGGTGTCGGTGCTGTCGGTGCTGTCAGTGCTGTCGCTCGTGGCGTTGCGGTACGGAGTCGGGCTCATGGTGCGACGCCGGTGGCGGGCAGTCCGGTCTCCTCGGGCAGGCCGAGGGCGATGTTCATGCTCTGGATCGCGCCGCCGGCCGTGCCCTTGGTGAGATTGTCGATGGCGCTGATGGCGATGAGGCGCCGGGCGTTCTCGTCGAGGGCGACCTGGACCTGAACGGCGTTGGAGCCGTACACGGACGCGGTCGCCGGCCACTGGCCCTCGGGCAGGAGCTGGACGAACGGCTCGTCGGCGAACGCCTTCTCGTACGCGCCGCGTACGTCCGCCGCGCTGACGTCCGGACGCGCCTTGGCGGAGCAGGTGGCGAGGATGCCGCGCGGCATGGGGGCGAGGGTGGGGGTGAAGGAGACGCCGACCCGCTCGCCCGCCACGGCGCTGAGATTCTGGATCATCTCGGGGGTGTGCCGGTGGCCGCCGCCGACGCCGTACGGGCTCATGGAGCCCATGACCTCGGAGCCGAGCAGATGCGGCTTGACTGCCTTGCCCGCGCCGGAGGTGCCGGTGGCGGCGGTGATGACGGCCTCGGGCTCGACCAGGCCGGCGCCGTACGCCGGGAAGAGCGCGAGCGAGACGGCCGTCGGATAGCAGCCGGGCACCGCGACGCGTCTGGACCCCTCCAACGCGGCGCGGCTGCCCGGCAGTTCGGGGAGGCCGTAGGGCCAGGTGCCGGCATGGGCGGAGCCGTAGAACGTCTCCCAGTCGCCGGCGTCCTTGAGCCGGAAGTCCGCGCCCATGTCGACGACGAGGACGTCGTCGCCCAACTGCTCGGCGACAGCGGCGGACTGCCCGTGCGGCAGCGCGAGGAAGACTACGTCGTGCCCGGCGAGCACGTCGGGACGGGTCGGCTCCAGGACCCGTTCGGCCAGCGGACCGAGGTGGGGCTGGAGCGTGCCGAGACGCTGCCCGGCGTTAGAGTTCCCGGTGAGAGCGCCGATCTCGACGCCGGGGTGCCCGAGGAGCAGGCGGAGCACTTCTCCCCCGGCGTATCCACTGGCTCCCGCCACCGCTGCACGTACTGCCATCGAAACCCTCCTAGCCGATGGCATGACTATACGTAGCTCCGCAGCTTTATGCAATGGTCAGGGGGGTGCACGGCGCCTCCTCGCGCCTCGCCGTGATGGTGTGGCCTTCCGTGGCCGAAGTCCAGATGACGCCGTCCCGCGGTCCCCTCGTCCGTGTCCCGGCGTACAGGACAACGGCAGGGACCGTGCGCACGTCGGCGGGTCGGTGACGCGCCGACGGGCGGGCCGGGCCGGCGCCGAAAACACGTTGGCGTGCCGTCGCCGGGCTGGGACGATGCCTCCGTCTCGGTCGCGGAGGACATCTGTTCGTTTTCGTGTGTACGGGGTGCGGCGCCGAGCTGACCGCCCCGCTCTCCCAGGTCGCCCTGCCGGCCCACGCCCATCAGAAGTACGGGAACGGGATCCAGCTCCCGGTGCTCATGGAACCGGGCACCTTCGCCGTGGAACCGGAGCCCACGGGGCCGCCCTGGCGGACCTGGGACCGGATCCGCCCGGACGAGGCGGCGGCGCGCGGCATCGACCCGCCCCTGTCGCACCCTCACGGCCACTTCCGGGTCGACGCGGGGGTGTTCGCGCACACCCTGGTCCGCCTGCCCGCCGTCCGTCGCCCATGGCTGCGCGAGATCCTGGAGAACCTCTCGCACACATGCGGACCGGCCTCTTCTAGCCGAACCGGTCCCCGGGTCAGGGCTGGATGTTCTCCAGGTCCTCCAGGAGGCGGGGGTGCTTCGGCCGCCAGCCGAGGGCCTCACGGGTGTGGGCGCTGGACGAGGGCTGGTCGATCGAGAAGATCGAGGCGAGAGGGCCGTACGTCTCGGCCGGCACCGACCGGACCGGCAGGCCCAGCCGTCGTCCTATGACCAGGGCGATGTCGCGCACCCTGTCCCCCTCGTCGTCCACCGCGTGCCAGGCGGTGCCTGCCGGGGCCCGCTCCAGGGCGAGCCGGAAGAGGACCGCCGCGTCGAGCGCGTGCACGGCCGGCCAGCGCTGCTCGCCGTCGCCCGGATAACCGGAGACTCCGGACCCGCGTGCGATCCCGGCCAGCAGACCGGCGAACCCGCCCGCGCCCCGGTGGTGCACCGTGCGCGGCAGCCGTACGGCCGCGCTCCGGACCCCGCGCGAGGCCAGGCCGAGCGTCGCCGTAACGGCGCGACCGCGACCTCCCACGGGCCCGTCCGTCGACACCGGGTCGGACTCGACGGAGGCGCGGCCCGGCGCGTGGGGCGTACCCGAGGCGGTGACGAACGGGCGCTCGCTGCCCGCCAGTTCCTCTCCGAGGGCCGCGAGGGCGGCGGTCTCCTCGTCGACCGCCTTCACGAGGGCGTCGGCGCTGCTGAAGTCGTTGGCGAACGCCAGATGGATCACCCCGTCGGACCGGGCGGCGCCGGCGCGAAGGGTGTCGAGATCGGCGAGACCTCCCCGGAGCGGCTCGGCGCCGGCCGCCTTGGCGGCCAGTGCGGAGGCGTCGGAGCGGGCGAGGGCGAGGACGGTGTGGCCGTTGCCGAGGAGTTCGGCGACGACGGCGGAGCCGATCAGACCGGTGCCGCCGGTGACGAAGACATGCATGGAGCTCTCCCGCAAGTGATGGGACTCTTGTCCCATCAGCGTAGCAGGGTGATGGGACAAGAGTCCCATCACGTATGATGCGGCTATGGGTCGGTGGGAACCAGGGGCGCGCGAACGGCTTGTCATGGCCGCCGTCGACCTGTTCACGGAGCAGGGGTACGACGCGACGACGGTCGCGCAGATCGCCGAGCGCGCGGGGGTCACCAAGAGCACGTTCTTCCGGTACTTCCCGGACAAGCGCGAGCTGCTGGTGGCCGGACAGGAGACGCTGAGCCGGCTGCTCACGGAGGGGATCGCCGAAGCGCCCGCCGGCGTCGGTCCGCTCGGAGCGGTCGCGGCCGGCCTTGAGCGCGCGTCCAGCGCGATGGGGCCGATGAACCGGGAGATCGCCCCTCGTCTGAAGGCGGCCGTCGCCGCGAGCACCGAGCTCCAGGAGCGTGACGCCCTCAAGAGCGTCAGCCTCGCGGCCGCGATGACATCGGCTCTCGTCGCCCGCGGCGTACCGGATCCGATCGCCGCCCTCGCGGGCGAGTTGGGCGTCCTCGCCTTCAAACGGGGATACGTCGAGTGGTCCGACGCCGACCGGGGCGCGCAGGACGAACTCGCGGGGTACGTCCTGTCGGCCCTGGACGAGCTGCGTACGGCCACCGCGTCGCTGGGCTGACGGAACCGCCCCGCGCCGCGCCACCGGGGTGACGGAACCGCCCCGGGTCGCCGCCGGTCGCCGCGGCCACGACCGGTCCCGACCCCCGCAGGCCCCGAAGAGGGGACCTACGCCTTGTCGTTGGGGCCGCCCGCGTGGGCCAGGGCGCTCGGGGTGCGGCAGCCGACGATCGCCGGGGCCTCCCTGATCAGGGTGTCGTCGGTCAGCGCCTCCACCATGAACAGCGCGTAGTCCACACGACGCGTCAGATTGCTGGCCAGGACGGGGTCGCCCACATGCCGGCTCCAGACCGGCAGGCCCTCGCTCTCGCCCTCCTTCAGGGTGCTGCCGCGCACCACGGTCCACGCGGTGTCGCTGGCGAACACCCGGCGGCACGCTTCCACCTGGTCGTCGATCTCGGCGAAGCGGACCAGCTTGCCCAGCACGGCCGCGGCTCCGAGCGCCGCCCGGAACATCCGCGAGTACGTGTCCTTGCCGTCGCGGGTGATGTGCCAGCCGCAGGAGAAGACCAGGCGCGCGCCCGGCCGCGCGTGGTCGAGCACCGCCTGCGCCGTGCCGGACGAGTACTGCTGGACGCCCCAGGGCACCAGCACCGTCAGCACCCCGTCGCACCCGGCGACCGCCCGCCGTATCACCTCCGGGTCGTTGGTGGCACCGGGGACGACGGTCATCCGGCCCTCGAAGGCGGCCAGTTTCGGCACGCTGCGCTCGCGGCAGACGCCGACCACCTCGTAACCGCGGTCCAGCGCGTGGCGAACCATGTACTGCCCGAGCTTCCCCGAAGCCCCGACGACGCAGACCTTCTTCGCTTTCTCCGTGCCCATGACGCAGCCCCTCCGGCGGGATGGCGAACCTTATGTTGTAAGGCAAGTTAGCCTTATGCCGTAAGGCGGTCAAGAGGAGCGAGGAGGAGGGCGGATGCCCGAGGGAAGCAGGGGCGGCGGCGGGGGTGGGCGCAAGGCCACGGCGCGTACGCCGCTCAGCCGCGAGCGTGTGATCCGCACGGCGGTGGCGGTCGCGGACGAGAAGGGCTCGGCCGCGCTCACCATGCGGGCCGTCGCGGAGCCGCTGGGCGTCGAGGCGATGTCGCTTTATCACCATGTCGCGGGGAGGGAGGACATCCTCGACGGCATGGTGGACGCGGTGTTCGGCGAGATCGAGCTGCCGCCGCGCGGCACGGACTGGAAGAGCGCCATGCGCCGCCGCGCGGAGTCCGCCCGCGCCGTTCTGCTGCGCCACCCGTGGGCCGTCGGTCTGATGGACTCGCGCACCCGGCCCGGCCCGGCGACCCTCGGCCACCACGACGCGGTCATCGGCGCGTTGCGCGCGGGAGGATTCTCCGTCCCGATGGCCGCGCACGCCGTGTCGCTGATCGACAGCTATCTGTACGGCTTCGTGATCCAGGAGGTGAGCCTGCCGTTCAACAGCTCGGAGGAGCTGGACGAGGTCGCGGGGAACATCCTCGGCGACATGGCCTCGGACGCCTACCCGCACCTCACCGAACTCGCCGTGGAACACGCTCTCAAGCCCGGCTACGCCTACGGTGACGAGTTCCCCTTCGGCCTGGCCCTGATCCTCGACGCCCTGCACCCGGACGAGGCCGCGGACGCGAGCGCCGGGAGCGGATGAGGGGCCCGCGCTCAGCCGTCCGTGCCGGACGAGATCTGCCGCATCAGGGTCGTCATGTCCGGAGCGACCCACTCCTCGGCGATCCTCCCGCCCTCCAGGCGGTAGATCTCGATGCTGCGGTAGTCCACCGTCCGTCCCGTCGGCTCGATCCCCTGGAACGTGCCCCGGTGGGTGCCCCGGAAGTGGACGCGGACCGTCACCTTGTCGTCGGCGCCGAACATGTCCTCGACCCGGATCCGCAGGTCGGGGAAGGCTTCGAGCATGGCCTGCGTCCCGAGCCTCCAGACCTCCCGGCCGTGCAACGGGTCGGGGAGGCCGGGGAGGTTGGCGATGAAGTCCTCCGTCACGAGCTCGGCGCACGCGTCGAGGTCACCGCTCTGGAGCGTCCTGTAGGCGGTGCGCATGACGGCCAGATTCCGCTCGGGGGACATGGTCGTGGTTCCTCTCCTCGGGTGGGTGTGGTCCCAGTAGAGACCCTGCCGTCGCGACAAGGTCAACCACCGGCGCCGCACACCGGTGCGGCCGTGGACGGGAAGGACCC
The DNA here is from genome assembly GCF_042716895.1 of Streptomyces sp. NPDC058653. Classification (NCBI taxonomy): domain Bacteria; kingdom Bacillati; phylum Actinomycetota; class Actinomycetes; order Kitasatosporales; family Streptomycetaceae; genus Streptomyces; species Streptomyces sp. NPDC058653. The sequence goes on from NZ_JBHXRM010000008.1 coordinate 134,508, forward strand.
GCGGGACGGCGTACCCGACCCGATCGGGCACAGGATGTCGGGTCGGACCGGGTGCCCGGCTCCTAGCGTGGTGCGTGCGAAAGAGGAAGGAGACCGGAGTGCTGGAGCGTCTCAACCGGAGCCTGGAGCACCTTGAGGACCGTCTCGACCAGCGGGTCGAGACGGCCGAGCTGGCGAGGATCGCGGCCACGTCGGAGTACCACCTGCGCCGGATGTTCTCCGCGCTGGCGGGCATGCCGCTGTCGGAGTACCTACGGCGGCGTCGGCTCACGGTCGCGGGCGCGGAGGTGCTGGCGGGGCGCCGGTCCCTGCTGGAGATCGCGGTGCGCTACGGCTACGGCTCCGGCGAGGCGTTCGCGCGGGCGTTCCGCGCCATGCACGGTGTCGGGCCGGCCGAGGCCCGCCGTACCGGCGCGGCGCTCGTGTCCCAGCCCCGGTTGTCCTTCCGCCTCACCGTCGAAGGGAACAGCAGCATGCGCTATCGAGTGGTGGACAGGCAGGACTTCAGCGTGGTCGGCCTCAAGGCCCGGGTGCCGTTGGTGCACGCGGGACCGAACCAGGCGATCATCGACTTCGTCCGCGGGGCCGACCCCCGGATCGTGGAGGCCCTGGAGAAGCTGTCCGACCAGGAGCCCGGGGGCATCCTCGCGGTCTGCGACGACCTGGACCCGGGCCGCGCCGAAGGCACCGGACTCGACTACTACCACGGGGTGATCACATCGGCCGGGGCCCCGGAAGGCACCACCGTTCTGCGTGTCCCGGCCGGCACCTGGGCGGTCTTCACCACCTCCGGACCGGCGCCGGAGGCCATCCAGGAGCTGTGGCGGGACGTCTTCACGCAGTGGTTCCCGTCCAACCCGTACCGCAGCCGCCCCGGCCCGGAGATCCTGCGCACCCGTATGTCCCCGGGCACGGCGGAGGCGGACGCCGAGCTGTGGCTTCCGGTGGAGCGGGAGCGGGGCTGATCCCGGCCCTCTCGCGCTCACCCGACGAGCGTCTGGGTGCCGAGGACGGTGAGCAGCGCGAGGCGTTCGGCGTCCTCCGTGCCGGGCTCGGCCGTGTAGATCATGATGCGCAGGTCGCTCCCGGCGACGGTGAGTACGTCGCAGTCCAGCGTCAGGGCTCCCACCTGCGGATGGTCGATGGTCTTGCGCGCCGCCTCGTGCTGCCCGACGGTCCCGGAGTCCCACAGCTCGGCGAACCGGTCGCTGCCCGCGCGCAGTTCGGCGACCAGCCCGCGTAGCCGCCGGTCGGCCGGATAGCGGCCGGCGGCGGCGCGCAGGTCGGAGACGAGCGCGGTCTCGAAGACGCGCAGGGACTCGGGCGTGTGCCGGGCGCGCGTGCCGGGGCCGAGGAAGTGCCGCCACACACCGTTGCGCGCGCCGCCGCGCCGGTCGGACGGGTCGCCCATCAGCGCGGCGTACGGCGGGTTGGCCGTGAGCAGCGTCCAGGACGCGTCGTACACGGCGACGGGTGTCCCGGCGAGTCTGTCCAGCAGACGCTGGACGCTCGGGGTGAGGTAGGCGGGTACGGTCCTGGGTCCCGGCGGCGCCAGCCCGGCCAGCCGGAACAGATGCTCGCGTTCCGTCGCCGACAGCCGCAGGGCTCTGGCCAGGGACTCGACGACCTGTGTCGAGGGGTTGGCGGCGCGGCCCTGTTCGAGGCGGGTGATGTAGTCGGCGGAGATGCCGGCCAGCATCGCCAGCTCCTCGCGGCGCAGTCCCGGCGCGCGCCGGTGGCCGCCGGTGGAGAGCCCGGCGGTCTCCGGCGGGACCCGGTCGCGCCACCGCCGTACCGCCCGTCCGAATTCCTTGTCCGCCATGTCCACCAGTGTGCTCCTCCGGCGGCGCCGGTTCCTGGTACCGCCGGTCCCAGGAAAACCCGACGTCTGGTTGACGGCCCGGCGCTGCCGAAGGCTGCGGGCATGACAACAACACTGATCACCGGAGCGAACAAAGGACTTGGTCACGAGACCGCCCGCCGGCTCGTCGCGGCGGGTCACCAGTTCGCGGGCGACCTCGCGCGCCACCCCCGCGCCGTGGTCCTCCTCCACCAGGGAGAGCGCGAGGTCGATCCCGGCGGTGACACCGGCGGACGTGACGATCCCGCCGTCCCGCACGAAGACCGGGTCCGCCTCGACGCGGACCCGCGGATACGCGGTGGCGAGCTGCGGCGCCAGCCTCCAGTGCGTCGCGGCGCGCCGCCCGTCGAGGGCGCCCGTCTCGGCCAGTACGAACGCGCCGGCGCAGACGGAGGTGATCCGGCGTGAGCGTCCCAGCAGTTCTTCGACGAGGGAGACGAGCGCCCGGTCGGCGACGGCGCGCCGCCAGTCGCTCCGGCCGGGCACCACCACCGTGTGCGGCCGGGCGGGCAGCGTGTCCGGTCCGCCGTCGACGCCGACGCGTACGCCCGAGGACGTACGTACGTCCGTACCGTCCGGGGAGACGATCCGTACGTCGTAGTCGGCGCCGAACATGTTGGCCGTGGTGAACACCTCGGCCGGGCCCGTGACGTCGAGGAGCTGCACCCCGTCGAACGCCACCACGGCCACGGTCACTCGGGCCACTGCGAGTCCAGGATCGTCCGGACGAAGTCGCCGCGCTCGAAGCCGGGCACGTAGTGCGCGAGGACATCGGCCTTGACGTTGCCGAAGGTGGTCTCCGGCTTGTCGCGGACGCCGTCGGTGAACGCGCCGAGGATGCGCTGCTTGAAGCCGGGGCGCGGGTGCAGCGCGACCACGGCGGCGCGGTCGTCCTCGCTGATGTCGTGGTACCCGATGCCGAGCACGTCGTACTCGACGCCCGCGGTCACCAGCGCCACCTCCGGCTCCATGAACTCGGGGACCCCCGGCGTCGTGTGCAGGGCGATCGCGGTCCACACCCGGCGGACGCTGTCCTCGGGCACCTGGTGCGCCCGGAGGAAGCGGCGTGCCTCGTCGGCGCTGTCCACCTCGAAGCGCCGCCCGCTGCCGTGGAAGGGCTCACCGAGGCCCAGGTCGTGGAACATGGCGCCGATGTAGAGGAGTTCGGGGTCGAAGCCGAAGTCCCGGTTGCGCCCCTGGAGGCTGCCGAAGAAGTAGACGCGGCGCGAGTGGTCGTAGATCAGCTCGCTCACCGTGTCGCCCACGAGCTCGGTCGCCTCCCGCGCGAGCTTCGTGTCCGGCACGGTCACGCCCGCTGCCACGGAGAGGTCGTCGGCCATCGTCATCACCTGGTCCTTCTGCTCTGCGCTCGGTGCGTGGGCGGTTCTCCCCACCCACACCTCCAGTCTCCTGAGCCGAGGAGCCGTGTGCCATGACCACAGGGCCGTATGACCCACAGATACGGACACGGCTCTCCGCCGAGCGGTCAGACGCGGGCGTCGAGACGCAGGCTCCAGCGGCCGGGGGATCCCATGAGGGTGATGGTGGACAGCGGGCGGACGTCCACGTTCCAGAAGGTCGGCGCGGGGGCGTGCAGGGCGTAGACGAGGGCCGCCCTGATGACCGCCGGTTCGGCGACCGCCACGATGGCACCGATGTCGTCGGCGGGGCGCGTGTCCAGCCAGCCGCCTATGCGGGAGATGAACGTGAGCAGCGGTTCGCCGCCGTGGGGGGCCGAGCGGGGGTCGGCGAGCCAGGCGTCCACGGCGGCGGGTTCACGCGCGGCCACGTCCGCGAAGGTGCAGCCGCGCCAGCGGCCCATGTCGCAGTCCCGGAGGGCCGGCTGGACCAGGGGCGCGTAGCCGAGGGCCTCACCGGTGGCGCGGCTGCGCGCGGTGGGCGAGCAGTAGCGCAGCTCGGCGGCGGCCAGTGGCACGAGCGAGTGCGCGACGAGCTGCACCTCGTGCCAGCCGGCCTGGTCGAGAGGACGGTCGTCGTCGAATCGTTCGGCAAGTGGGGCTGAGCTGCGCGCGGCGGCGACCAACGTGACCCGAACACTCATGCCGGGATCGTGATCCCGAAAGTGGCACAGGTCAAGAGGGGTCCCGAAGGTCCAGAGTCATCCACATGAGGGGGTTTTCGAGCGACTTGAACCCCACCTTCTCGTAGACGCCGTGGGCGTCCTCCGTGGCCAGCATCATGCGCCGCAGTCCGAGGGGGGCGAGTCGGTCGCGTGCGGCGGCGACCAGTTCGGTGCCGACGCCCTTCCCGCGGGCGACCGGGTCGACGTACACGTCGCAGAGCCAGGCGAAGGTGGCGTGGTCGGTGACGACACGGGCGTACGCGACCTGTTCGCCCGAGACCCTGTCGTAGACACCGAAGTTGAGCGACCCCGCGATCGCCCTGTCCTGGACGTCGCGCTCACGGCCGAGCGCCCAGTACGCGTCCGTGGACAGCCAGCGGTGGATCCGGTCCGCGTCGAGGCGCGCGGGGTCGGTCGAGATCTCGTACGCGGCGGAGGTCGTCGTCTCACTCATGGCGGAAGGCTGCCAGGTGGCGGCGGCGTTGTCAGTGGCGGATGCCACGATCGAGGCGGGGGGTCAGCCCAGCACCTCGTCACAGGCGGTACGGAGCCGCCGCACGCCCTCGGCGATCTCCTGGGGTCCCGCGACGGCCGCGTAGCCGAGCCGCAGATGGGCGGCGGAGGGTTCCGCGCAGAAGTACGGGCGGCCGGGGGTGACGGCGACGCCCGCGCGCAGGGCGGCGGAGACGAGGGCCTGCTCGTCGGTGCCGTCGGGCAGGCGCAGCCACAGGTGGTAGCCGCCGGAGGGGATGTGCGGCAGGGCGAGTTCGGGCAGCTGCCGGCCGACGGCGCCGGCCAGGGTGTTCCTGCGGTCGCGCAACTCCCCCGCGAGAAAGCGCAGATGGCGGTTCCAGGCGGGTGAGCCGACGAGTTCGAGTGCGGCCTCCTGGAGGGGGCGGGCGACGAAGAAGCAGTCGACGACATGGATGGCGCGCAGGCGTTCGAGCACCGGGCCCCGGGCGGCGAGCACGCCGACGCGGAAGCTGGGCGAGGTCGCCTTCGTGAGGGAGCAGACGTGGACGACGACTCCGTCGTGGTCGTCGGCGGCGAGCGTACGGGGCAGCGGCCCGGCGTCCTCGTGGGCGAGGAGGCGCACGAAGTCGTCCTCGACGACGAAGGCGCCCACCTCCCGGGCGATCCGCAGCACCTCGGGCCGGCGCGCCGCGGAGAGGACCGCTCCGGTGGGGTTCTGGAAGAGGGGCTGGCAGACGAAGACGCGTGCGCCGGTGGCCCGGAAGGCGGCGGCGAGGAGTTCGGGGCGTACGCCGTCGCGGTCCAGGGGGACCGGGACGGGCCGCAGTCCGGCGGCCCGGGCGATGGCGAGCATGCCGGGGTAGGTGGGTGATTCGACGAGGACGGGCGCACCGGGCGGGGCGAGGGCGCGCAGCGCGGTGGTCAGGGCGCTCTGGCCGCCTGAGGTGACGAGGAGTTCGGCGGAGGTCCAGGCGTCGCCGATGTCGCGGGCGAACCACTGGCGGAGTTCGGGCAGTCCGTCGGTGGGCGGACGGCTCCAGGCGCCGGGGCGACGGCCGGCGCGGGCCAGGGCGGCGGCCATGGCCTGTTCGGGCTGGAGGGAGGAGTGCAGATAGCCGCCGTTGAACTCGATCACTCCGGGCGGGGGCACCGCGAGGGTGCTCAGCACGGCGGAGGAGTCGACGCTGCGCGGGACGAGTTCGCTGGTGGCGTCGGCGCTGAGCGCGACCTCCTGCCAGGAGGTGTCACCGGGCCGGGGTGTGCCGGGGCGGGCGGGCGCGCGGAAGGACCCGGCGCCGGGGCGAGTGACGACCAGCCCCTCGGCGGAGAGCTGGGCGAGCGCCCGGGAGACGGTCACCGGCGAGACCCGGTACCGCTCAACCAGCTCCCGGCTGGACGGCAGCTTTCCACCCGCCGAGTAGCGGTTGACCTCTTCTCGCAGAGATTTTGCCAACTCGGCCACACTGCTACGCTCTTGCATGACAGCACAGGATAGCGCTACTCGTCCGGTGCCGGTAGCGGTCACCGGCGGCACACTTCTCGCGGCGGCGGGCGTCCTCGCCTTCTCCCTCACCTTCCCGGCGACCGTCTGGGGGCTGGAGAGCTTCGGCCCCTGGTCCCTGGTCGCGATACGCGGCGTGCTTGCCGCCCTGACCGCGGGCTGCTTCCTGCTGGCGCTCCGCGTGCCCGTCCCGGAGCGGCGGCACTGGGGAGCGCTCGCCGTGGTGGCCTCCGGTGTGGTGGTCGGCTTCCCGATGCTGACGACGCTGGCGCTGCGGACCTCGACCACCGCGCACGCCGCCGTCGTGGTGGGGCTGCTGCCGCTGAGCACCGCCGCGCTCTCGGCCCTGCGTACGGGCAGGCGCCCCTCGGCCACGTTCTGGGGCGCGGCCGTCGCGGGCGCGGCCGTGGTGATCGCCTTCACCCTCCAGCAGAGCGGCGGGGCGGTCTCGGCCGGTGATCTGTATCTGTTCGGCGCGCTGCTGGTCTGTGCGGCGGGCTACACGGAGGGCGGGAGACTGGCGCGGCTGATGCCCGGCTGGCAGGTGATCGACTGGGCGCTGGTCGCCTGTCTGCCGCTCAATCTGCTGGTCGCGGCCGTGTCCCTGTCCTTCGAGCCGGTACGGCTGACGGCACAGGGCGTGACGGGCCTCGTGTGGGTGGCGGCGGGGTCGACCTTCTTCGGCCTCTATGTCTGGTACCGGGGCATGGCCTCGATCGGGATCGAGAGGGCCAGCCAGCTCCAGCTCGCCCAGCCGCTGCTGACCCTGGTCTGGGCGGTGCTGCTGCTCGGGGAGCGTCCGGCGACGGCCGCGCCGCTGGCGGCCGTCGCCGTACTGCTGTGCATCGCGATCACCCAACGCGCCCGCGCCTAGGGCGCGTTGGCCGGACCTTCGTCGGCCCGGCGCCGACGGTCCGGTGTTCGCCCGTCAGCCCTGCCGCGGCGGGCGCACCCGTGACGTGTAGTGGTCGGCCACCGCCCTCGCGAACGCGCCGTTCTTGTCGTTGACGCACTCCAGCGCGGAGAAGTAGCAGTGTCCCCGGACCTCGCGGTACTGCTTCGCGAACGTCAGATGGCGGGAGACCTCCGCCACGTCCTGCCACGGCGCGGGCTGGGCGGGGTCGCCCGCCTTGTAGAGGGCCTCGCCGATGTAGAGGTCGACGCCCGTGCCCCTGACCACCTCGCTCCACCAGGGCACGAGCTTCGCGTAGTCGGCCGCGGCGAAGCCGATGTTCCAGTAGACCTGGGGGGTGATGTAGTCGATCCAGCCCTCCTTGACCCACTTCCGGGTGTCGGCGTACAGGTCGTCGTACGTCTGCACACCGGCCCTGGTGTCGGAGCCGGTCGGGTCGGTGGCGATGTTGCGCCACACCCCGAACGGGCTGATACCGAAGGCGACGTCCTTCTTGATCTTCTTGATCCGGGCCGCCGTCTCGCGCACCAGCCGGTCCGTGTTGTCGCGCCGCCAGGAGGCCTTGTCCGGGAAGGCGGCGCCGTACTTCGCGTACTGGGCGTCGTCCTCGAAGACCTGTCCCGCGACCGGGTACGGATAGAAGTAGTCGTCCCAGTGCACGGCGTCGATGTCGTAGCGCCGTACGGCGTCGAGCATCGCGTCCTGGACGAACTTCCTGACCTCCGGGATGCCCGGGTTGTAGTAGAGCTTCCCGCCGTACGGAAGGATCCACTCCGGGTGCTTGCGGGCCGGGTGGCTCGGGATGAGCCGGGACGGGTCAGTGTGGTTGGCCACGCGGTACGGGTTGAACCAGGCGTGCAGTTCCAGGCCGCGCTTGTGGGCCTCCTTCACGGCCGTACCCAGCGGGTCCCAGCCCGGGTCCTTGCCCTGTACGCCGGTCAGACACTCGGCCCACGGCTCGAACGGCGACGGCCACAGGGCGTCGGCGGTCGGCCGTACCTGGAAGACGACGGCGTTCAGCTTCCGGTCGACGGCGGTGTCCAGGAACCTCAGGAGTTCGGCGCGCTGCTCGGCCGCCGGGAGGCCGGGCTTCGACGGCCAGTCGCGGTTGACGACCGTGGCGAGCCACATCCCACGGAATTCCGTGCGCGTGCTGTGCCGGCCATCGGGTACGGCGGCGCCCTCCGCGCCCGCCGCCGCTCCCGTTCCGCGGCTCGCCGCTCCGGTCGGCCCTGCCGCGGCGACCGCGTCGCCCGCCACCGCCAGCGACGTGAGCGCGCCGGCCGTCGCCGTCACAAAGCCTCTTCTGCCGATTTGCCGCATCTACTGACCCCTCGTCGGTTGTCTCGGTCGGACGTTGCCGCACAGCATGCCCGCCCCGGCCCGCCCTGCACACACCTGCGCGGAGTAACGTCGGGGGCCGGGGCGGGCACCGGAATCACACGGGGCCCGGCAGGACAGGGACCAGCGAAAGGGCACGGTGTGACCGACATCGAACGCGTCGGAGTGGTGGGCTGCGGCCAGATGGGCGCAGGCATCGCGGAGGTGTGCGCCCGCAGCGGGCTCGGGGTGATGGTCGCCGAGACCACCGGCGAGGCGCTGGAGATAGGGCGTACCCGCCTCCACAACTCCCTCTCGAAGGCCGCCGAGCGCGGCAAGATCAGCGAGGAGGAGCGCGACGCGACGCTCGGCAGGCTCAGCTTCACCACGGATCTCGGCGCGTTCGCCGACCGCGATCTGGTGATCGAGGCGGTCGTCGAGAACGAGCAGGTCAAGACCGAGATCTTCCAGGTCCTGGACCAGGTCGTGACGCGCACGGACGCGATCCTGGCCTCCAACACCTCCTCCATACCGCTGGTCAAGCTGGCCGTCGCGACGTCGCGTCCCGACCAGGTGATCGGCATACACTTCTTCAACCCGGCGCCGGTCCAGCAGCTGGTCGAGCTAATCCCGGCGCTGACGACGTCCGACGACACGGTCAAGCGCGCCGAGTCCGTCGTCCAGGACGTGCTGGGCAAGCACGCGATCCGCGCCCAGGACCGGTCCGGTTTCGTGGTGAACGCGCTTCTCATCCCGTATCTCCTCTCGGCGATCCGGATGTTCGAGTCCGGCATCGCGAGCCGTGAGGACATCGACAACGGCATGGAGATGGGCTGCGCGCACCCGATGGGCCCGCTCAAGCTCGCCGATCTGATCGGTCTGGACACCGTGGCGTCGGTCGCCGACTCGATGTACGCCGAGTACAAGGAGCCGCTGTACGCCGCTCCCCCGCTGCTTCAGCGCATGGTGGACGCGGGGCGCCTCGGCCGTAAGTCGGGCTCGGGCTTCTACCCGTACGGCTGAGCCACCCCGCCACCGGGCCCGCGGGCATCAGCGGACCCGGCTGTCAGCCACTGCGGCCGTCGGCCTGTCTGCCCCTCGGCCGACCCGGCCGCCGGTCGACCCGCGGCGGAAACCGGTCGTCAGGCTCCGGGCCCGGCCTCCGGCGGCCGCGGGCCGCCGCCTCCGAGGCGCAGATGATGGAGCATCAGCAGTCCGGCCGCCATGTTGGCGGCCGGCACCTCGCCGCGCGCGATCATGTCGGGCACGAGCGTGAGCGGTACCCACGCCCGGCGCGAGGACTCGAAGTCGTCCTGGGGGTGGCCGATGTACGTCGCCGAGTCCGACCAGTAGAGATGGTGCCGGGCGTCGGTCAGTCCGTTGGAGGGCTCCACCGTGAGCAGCGGACGGAGGGGGCCCGGCCGCCATCCCGTCTCCTCCTCCATCTCCCGGGCCGCCGCCCGCTCGACGGACTCGCCGTCCTCGACGACGCCCGCCGCGAGTTCCCAGCCCCAGCTGTCGGTGATGAAGCGGTGCCTCCACAGCATCAGCACCTCGTCGGCCTCGTTGACGGCCGTCGCCACGGCCACCGGACGGAGCCGGATGAGGAAGTGGTCCAGATGCCGGCCGTCGGGGAGTTCGACATCCGCCAGATTGACCTGGAACCAGCGATTCTCATACACAGTCTGTTCGCTTAAGTTCGCCCACTGCACGGTAATGCCACCTTCCGGTTGGGGGTTGGCAATATCGCAGCAGCGGCCTCCTCACAGGGGAACGCGCAGGGCTCGTGCGATGAATCCGGCCGCTTCCGTCGCGTCCGCGGAGCCGCTCTCCATCAGTCCCAGCCGCACCAGGTCCATCCGGTCCCTGAGCCGCAGCGACTCCATTCCCCCGGCGCGCTCGGCCATCTCGCGCGCCGTACGGGCCGCCCGGTCCGGCTCGCCCTGCCGCAACTCGATCTGGCTGAGCATCGCGAGCCGGTGCACCCGCCCCCGGTCGTGCGCCGGCGCACCCACCGCCTCGGCGGCGTGCGTCCGCGCGGCCGTCAGCTCGCCGAGGCTCAGCAGGGCCTCGGCCACCTTCACGTTGACCAGCCCCGGCTCGACATAGCCGGTCTCCTCCGGCTCCTGCCCCGGAGTGATCCGGCCCGCCTCCGACTCCGCGCGCCCGATGCACGCCCGCGCCGCGCTCCCGTCGCCGAGCAGAGCGTACGACTTGGCCTGCATCGCGTACAGATCGGCGGCCAGCGCCGGGGTGATCTCCGGTCCCGCCGTCCGCAGCGCCGCCTCGGCGAAGGCCACCGCCTGCCGGTACTCCCCCATGAACAGGGACTGGTTGACCAGCAGCGCGACGGCGTACGCCCCCAGGCCCGCGTCCCCGCTGGCCTTCGCGAGCCGCAGCGCCTGGTGGAAGTAGCGCTGAGCGAGCCCCTGGGCGTCGGAGTCGTACGCGCAGATACCGGCCACCGCCACCAGACCGCCCGTCGCACGGTGCAGTTGACGGCCCGTGGCGTCGCTGTAGCCGCCGCGCAGCAGGGGCGCGGTCTCGGAGTTGAGGAAGCCCACGATCCGCCCGTGGGTCGCGAGACCGCCCGCCCTGCGGTACATCAGCTCGTAGTGCGCCCTGGCCGTCCGCAGCAGTTCGATGTCGGCCGGGCCGACGCGGCTCGGGCCGGTGCGCGAGACATCGGCGTCCTTCGGCGGGTTCTCCCACTCCCAGACCGGCATCACGGCATGCGTACCGGTCACGGCGGGCGCGCCCACCACATGGCCGCGCCGCTGCTGGTCGGAGCGCCACAGCGCGGTGGCCCGCTCCACGAAGACCGAGAGCGTGGCGTCGCGGCCGGGCGTCCCGGGGGCCATGCCCAGGCCGATGTCGTCGAGCGTGAGGGTACGTCCGACGCGCTCACCCAGCACCTGACAGATCAGCTCGGGCACCTGGCCACGTGGCCGCTGTCCCCTCAACCACCGCAGCACGGACGTGTGTTCGTACCGCAGGCCCAGCCCGCACTCCTGTCCGGCCTTGTTGACCCGGGCGGCGAACCCGGCGTGGGACATGCCCGCCTCGTCGATCAGGGCGTCCAGCAGGGTGTTGGGCTGCATCTGCCCCTCCGGAGACTAGGGCAGACAGCGTAATGGAGTGGGACATCGCACGGGGTGTGAACCTAATGCCCGGATCAGGCCGTTGTGCGCCCTGCCCTGCCGGGCGACCGCGGCTGTTGACTGGTCGCCTCGCAAGGAGCGGCCGGGCCGCCGCACTCCCCCTCGTGCGGTTCGGCGGCCCACCCCGTGTCGTCCGCCCCGCCAACCTGCCCTACTCCGCGGCGGGGCGGACGGCCCACCGGCCGCGACAGCGGTTGCGAGGCGGATCGGCGCAGTGTTCGTCCCCCCGGCCTGCGCCGGTATCCGCGAGAGTCCCACCTCACCGAAGAACGGGGCGTGTCCGGACCTGAATCCGGACACGCCCCTCGGTCGTTCAGCCGTCAAGGCCGGTCAGCCGCCATCAGCCGTACGGGTTCACCCGCCGTACGAGTTCAGGCGCCGTACGGGCTCACGCTCCCCGCAGCACCGCCCCCGTGCGCTCGGCGGCCAGCGCGACCGCCGTGTCGCGCGCGGCGGACGCCTCGTCCACGGTCAGCGTCCGGTCGGCGGCGCGGAACCGGAGCGCGTACGCCAGGGACTTGCGCCCCTCGCCCAGCTGCTCACCGGTGAACACGTCGAACAGTCGGAGGGATTCGAGCAGTTCACCCGCGCCCTCGCGGAGCGCCCGCTCCACCTCGGCGGCCGGCACGTCCTCGGCGACGACCAGCGCCACGTCCTGCGTGGCGACCGGGAAGGTCGAGATCCGCGGTGCCCGCAGCGGGCCGGTGCCCGCCCGCTCCACCAGATCCAGTTCGAGCTCCATGGCGCACGTGCGCTCCGGCAGGTTGTATGCCTTGATGACGCGCGGGTGCACCTCACCGGCGTGGCCGACCAGGGTCCGCTCGCCGTCCACCGTGGCGTACAGCGCCGCGCAGCGGCCCGGGTGCCACGGCGCGTACTGCGCGGACTCCACCGTCAGCTCCACGCCCGCCTCGGCCGCGACCGTACGGGCCGCCTCGACCGCGTCGGCCCAGTCGCCGGGACGGCCCGCGCCCCACCAGCCGCCCTGCTCGCGCGCACCGGCGAGCACCACGGCCACATGGCGCGGCTGCCGGGGCAGCGCGGCGTCGAGCGACGCGAGCTGCTCGTCCGTGGGGCGCCGGTCGACGGGCAGTCTGGCCGGTACCTTCTCCTCGCCCGTGGGCCGGAAGACCAGGCCCGACTCGTACAGCGCCAGATCGTGCGAGCCACGGCCGTCGTTACGGCGCAGCGCGCCGAAGAGACCCGGCAGCAGGGTCGTGCGCATGGCGGGCTCGGTGTCGACGAGCGGGTTGACGAGGTCGACCGTACGGCGACGGTCGTCGTCGGCGTCCAGTCCGAGCTGGTCGAGCTGCGCCGTACCGATGAACGGGTAGTTCAGCACCTCGACATAGCCCGCGCCGGCCAGCGCGCGGCCGGCCCTGCGGTGGAGCCGCTGTGTCTCGGTGAGCCCGCGCCCGGCCGGCGGCCGGGGCAGCGTGGAGGGCAGGTTCTCGTACCCCTCCAGCCGGATGACCTCCTCGGCGAGGTCGTTGATCTCGCGCAGGTCGGGGCGCCAGCTCGGGACGGTGACGATCAGCTCGTCCTGTCCCCGCACGTCGCAGCCGACCTGCTGGAGCCTGCGTACGACGGTCTCCCTGCCGTACGCGAGACCCGCCACCCGGTCGGGGTGGTCGGCGGCCATCGTGATGGTGTGCGGCCCGGACGGCGCGACGACCTCGGTGACCCCGGCCTCCGCCGAGCCGCCCGCGAGCAGCACCAGCAGATCGACGGTCCGCTGCGCCGCCGCCGACGCGGCGTGCGGGTCGACACCGCGCTCGAAGCGCTTGGACGCCTCGGAGGCCAGCTTGTGCCGGCGCGCGGTGCGGGCGATCGAGATCGGGTCGAAGTGCGCCGCCTCGATGACGACCTCGGTGGTGCCGCGCGCCGCGCGCTCGGCAGCGGACGAGGAGAGCGGGCTCGGCGCGATCTCGCCGTCGGCGATCTCGGTGTCGGCGCCGCCCATCACGCCGGCGAGTCCGATGGGACCCCGGTCGTCGGTGATGACGAGATCGGCCGCGTCCAGGACGCGCTTGACACCGTCGAGCGTGGTCAGTGCCTCACCCTGCTCGGCACGGCGGACGCCGATCGCGCCCTCCACCCGGTGGCGGTCGTACGCGTGCAGCGGCTGGCCGATCTCCAGCATCACGTAGTTGGTGATGTCGACGGCCAGCGAGATCGGCCGCATCCCGGCCTTCTGGAGCCTGCGCCTGAGCCAGATCGGCGAGCGCGCCTCGGGGTCGAGGCCGGTGACCGTACGGGCGGTGAAGTGGTCGCAGCCGACGGCGTCGGCGATCTCCACGCGGTGGCCGTAGGAGTTCGGGGCGGGTACGTCGAGCAGCGCCGGGTCGCTCAGCGGCAGCCCGTACGCGATGGCGGTCTCGCGGGCGATGCCGCGCATCGACAGGCAGTAGCCGCGGTCGGGTGTGACGGCGATGTCGAGGACCTCGTCGACGAGCTGGAGCAGCTCGATCGCGTCGGTGCCCACCTCGTACTCCGGCGGCAGGACGACGATGCCGCCGCTGCCGTCGTCACCCATGCCCAGCTCCTCGCTGGAGCAGATCATGCCGTGCGAGGTACGGCCGTACGTCTTACGGGCGGAGATCTCGAACCCGCCGGCCAGCACGGCGCCGGGCAGGACGACGACGACCTTGTCGCCGACGGCGAAGTTCCGCGCGCCGCAGATGACTTCCTGCGGCTCGCCCGTGCCGTTGGCGTCGCCGACGTCGAGCGTGCAGAAGCGGATGGGCTTCTTGAACTCCGTCAGCTCCTCGACGGTGAGGACCTTGCCCACGACGAGCGGGCCCTTGAGGCCGGCGCCGAGCTGCTCGACCGTCTCGACCTCGAGACCGGCGGGGACGAGCTTGGCCTGCACGTCGCGGCCGGTCTCGGTGGCCGGCAGGTCCACGTACTCCCGCAGCCAGGAAAGCGGGACGCGCATCAGATCTCCATCCCGAACGGCCGGGTGAACCGGACGTCACCCTCGACCATGTCTCGCATGTCTTCGACGTTGTGGCGGAACATCAGCATCCGCTCGATGCCGAACCCGAAGGCGAATCCGCTGTACTTCTCGGGGTCCACACCGCAGGCGACGAGCACCTTCGGGTTGACCATGCCGCAGCCGCCCAGCTCGATCCAGCCCTCGCTGCCACAGGTGCGGCAGGGCCGGTCCGGGTTGCCGACGGACTCGCCGCGGCAGACGTAGCAGACCATGTCCATCTCGGCGGACGGCTCGGTGAAGGGGAAGAAGTTCGGCCGCAGCCGGGTCTTCATGCCCTCGCCGCCGAAGAGCTCCTGGACCATGTGGTCGAGGGTGCCCTTGAGGTCGGCCATGGTGAGGCCCTCGTCCACGGCGAGCAGTTCGACCTGGTGGAAGACCGGGGTGTGGGTGGCGTCCAGTTCGTCCGTGCGGTAGACGCGCCCCGGGCAGATGACATAGACGGGCGGCTCGCGGTCGAGCATCGCCCGGGCCTGGACCGGCGAGGTGTGCGTACGCAGCACCACCCCGGACTCGTCGCCGGCCGTGCCGTCCCGGTCCTGGACGAAGAAGGTGTCCTGCATCTGGCGCGCCGGGTGGTCGGGCACGAAGTTCAGGGCGTCGAAGTTGTACCACTCCGCCTCGACCTCGGGACCGTCCGCCACCGCGTAGCCCATGGCCGTGAAGATGTCGGCGATGCGCTCCATCAGCGTGGTGAGGGGGTGCCGGGCGCCGGCCGGGACGCGGTCGTACGGCAGCGTGACGTCCACCGCCTCCTCGACCAGCACCCGCGCGTCACGCTCGGCCTCCAGCTCCACCTGCCGGGCGGCGAGGGCCTTGTTCACGGCGGCGCGGGCCTGGCCGACGCGCTTGCCCGCCTCGGCCTTGGCCTGCGGGGGCAGCGCCCCGATCTCACGGTTGGCGAGCGACAGGGGCGAGGTACCACCGGCGTGCGCCGTCTTCGCGTGAGCGAGCGCGTCGAGGTCGCCCGCGGCGGCGAAGGCGGCGAGCGCCTCGTCCCGCATGCGCTCGATCTCTTCCGGTTTCAGCGCCTCGACCTCGACTGGGTCGTACGACTTGTTGGGTGCCGACATCTCTTCCCGTACTTCCGGATAGCTGGGTCCCGACCGGTCGGCCTTCGCGGATCGGCCCGCGGAGACCGACCGGACAGGGCCCAGGCGAAAACGACCCCGCTCGATTTGCCCGAGGACGCAAAGGTGCCAAGGGTCGAGTCTAAAGGCCGTACGGAGTGAACAGGCCCGTGGGCGTCAGACCAGGTAGGCCGGGGCGCCGACGGGCAGGATAAATCGGAACTGGGCACCGCCGCCGGGCCCCCGGCCGACGGTGATCGTCCCGCCGTGGGCCTCGACGATGCCCTTGACGATGTAGAGGCCCAGGCCCGTGCCCCCGCGCTTGCTCCCCCGCCAGAAGCGGGTGAAGACGCGGCTCATCGACTCCTCGGGGATGCCGGCGCCTTCGTCGCTCACGGTGACCGCTGTTCCTTTCGCGCCGCCGTCGGCGTGGGTGTGCTCCGCGTTCGCGTGTTCGGCGTGCTCGTACTCGACATGTTTGACCTGGGCGGGTGCCACCTCGATGGTGACGGTTCCCGCGCCGTGGCGCACCGCGTTTTCCAGCAGATTGCCGAGTATCTGGTCGATCTTGTCGGGATCCGCCCACAGCGCGGGCAGCGGCTGCTGGATACGGACGAGGAACCGCTCGGGGGACTGTCCCGAGGCGGTGATGGACTGGATGTGGCGGCCGACGGCGGTGGCGATGTCGACCGGCTGGCGGCGCACCTCCAGCCGTCCGGAGTCGATGCGCGAGATGTCGAGCAGTTCGGCGATGAGCCGGGTGACACGGTTCGCGTCGGCGTCGACGGTCTCCAGCATCAGCCGCTTCTGGTCGTCGGTGAACCGTTCCCACTTGGCGAGCAGCGTCGCGGTGAACCCCTTCACCGAGGTGAGCGGGGAGCGCAGCTCGTGGGCGACGGTCGCGATCAGCTCGGCATGGCTGCGTTCGGTACGGCGGCGGGCCTCGGTGCCGCGGATGGTGACGACGAGCCTGCGGACGGGCCCCTGCGGGTACTCGCGGACGTAGCGGGCGGAGACCAGGACCTCGCGGCCGCCGGGCAGCAGCAGATTGCGCTCGGGCTGGCCGTAGCGGGTGAGGAGACCGCCGTACGGATCGGTGAGGGCCCACCAGCGGCGGCCTTCGAGGTCTTCGAGGGGCAGGGCCCGCTCCAGCGGGCTGCCGACGGCCTCGGCGGCGACGACGGCGGTGATCCGGGCGGCGGCGGCGTTGAAGCAGATCACGCGGCCCGTCTCGTCGGCGACGACGAGACCGTCGGGGAGGTCGTCGGGATCGATCCCGAAGTCCTGGGAGAGGTCGTGGCCGGGGTCCTCACCGGGCTCCCGGCCGAGGGCCCCGCCCTTGCCGACGCCCCGTGCGGTGTCCCGGCCGAGGCCCGGGGGGCCGGTGCCGCCGGGACCAGGCCTGACGGGTCCCCGTGTGATGGCCGACCCGCTCGCCCCGACCGTCATGCCCGCATCCCACCTCTTCCGAAGAGCACAGTGGGCCCCCGAGTTTCCGGTCACCCTACTCGCTCTCATCGCTCAAGGTGACTGCGCGGACCCCCTCAGCTCACAGTGCGGACACGTTGTGCCCGGGCCGAGGCGTAGAGACATACGGCCGCGGCCGTCGCCAGGTTCAGACTCTCGGCCCTGCCGTGGATCGGGACCCGTACGACGGCGTCCGCCAGCGCCCTCGTCCCGGCCGGCAGCCCCCATGCCTCGTTGCCGAAGATCCAGGCGGTCGGACCGCCCATGGTCCCCGCGTCGAGCTCGTCGTCCAGGTCGTCCTCGCCCGCCCCGTCGGCGGCCAGAATCCGTACGCCCGCGCCCCGCAGGCCCGCCACGGCCTCCTCGACGGGGACGCCGACGGCGACCGGCAGATGGAAGAGCGAACCGACCGACGCCCGGACCGACTTGGGGTTGTAGAGGTCGACGGACGCGTCGGTGAGGACGACGGCGTCGGCGCCCGCGGCGTCGGCGCAGCGCAGCACGGTGCCCGCGTTGCCGGGGTCGCGTACGTGCGCGAGGACGGCGACGAGCCGGGGGCGCACCCGCAGGACGGCCTCGAACGGCGAGTCCAGGAAACGGCAGACGCCGAGCAGCCCCTGCGGGGTGACGGTCTGGGAGACGTCGGCGAGGACGGCCGGGTCGGCGAGGTGCACCCGGGCCCCGGCGGCGCGGGCGGCCTCGACGATGTCGGCGTACCGCTCGGCGGCCTCGACCGTGGTGAACAGCTCGATCAGGGTCGGGACGCCGTCGTCCCCCCGGTGCCCGGCCGCTTCACGTACGGCCTGGGGGCCCTCGGCGATGAACCGGCGTTCCTTGCCCCGGAAGGCGCGTCTGGCCAGCCGCCGGGCGGCGGTGACACGCGGGGAACGCGGAGAGATCAGCTCGGGGGTGCCCATGTGCGGCGGCTCGCTTCGGTTGCGGACGTACGCGCGCGTGGCTGGCGGGGGGCGTACGTGGTCCGGGTACGGGGGTGGAACGCGCCGGACCCGCAGGCGGTGTGCCTGCGGGTCCGGCGGGGAAGTGCTCTGCTCCGTGATCCGTCGAGGATCAGGCGGCGGCCTTCGGGGCGTTGACGTCGCTCGGGAGGGCCTTCTGGGCGACCTCGACGAGCGCGGCGAACGCGGGGGCGTCGTTGACCGCGAGCTCGGCCAGGATCTTGCGGTCCACCTCGATGTTGGCGGCGTTGAGACCCTGGATGAGGCGGTTGTACGTCATCCCGTTCTGGCGGGCGGCGGCGTTGATCCGCTGGATCCACAGCCGACGGAAGTCGCCCTTGCGCTTCTTGCGGTCGTTGTAGTTGTAGACCAGGGAGTGGGTTACCTGCTCCTTGGCCTTGCGGTACAGGCGCGAACGCTGGCCGCGGTAACCCTTGGCCTGCTCGAGAATCGCCCGGCGCTTCTTGTGGGCATTGACTGCCCGCTTGACGCGTGCCACTTGTTAACTCCTTGTAGCTGGGTCACTGGCGTTGACGTGACCCGAGAACGGCGTGGTCGGTATGCGGCCCGGACCCCGCGCCTCGGCGGGGCCCGTGCCTACAGGCCGAGAAGCTTCTTGGCCTTCGCTGCGTCACCCGGGGCCAGCTCCACCGTGCCGGCGAGACGGCGCGTCAGGGTGGACGGCTTGTGCTCCAGGTAGTGGCGACGGCCCGCACGCTGGCGAAGGATCTTGCCGGAGCCGGTCACGCGAAAGCGCTTCTTCGCACCGCTGTGCGTCTTGTTCTTCGGCATAACGCCGTTCTCCTCATCAGTGGCACTCCCCGCCGGCGGGAACCGGCGGGCGGGAGCGTCAGATTGCTGTGAATGGAATCCGGGCGGGACTCCGGGTCGCCTGGCCGGCGGCCCCTGTTGTCACGCGTCGGACGACGACTCGGCCGGAGCCTCGGCGTTGGCCTCCGCACGGGCCTTCGCGGCGTCCGGAGACTCGTCCACGTGGTCGTCGGACGCGTAACCCTGGCGCTCCGCCTTGCGGGCCGCCTGGGCCTCGCGGGCCTCGGCCATGGCTTCGGTCTTCTTCTTGTGCGGGCCCAGAACCATGATCATGTTCCGGCCGTCCTGCTTCGGGTTCGACTCGATGAAGCCGAGCTCCTCGACATCCGAGGCGAGACGCTGGAGCAGCCTGAAGCCCAGTTCGGGGCGGGACTGCTCACGACCACGGAACATGATCGTGATCTTGACCTTGTCACCCTGCTTGAGGAACCGGACGACGTGACCCTTCTTGGTGTCGTAGTCGTGCGGGTCGATCTTCGGCCGGAGCTTCATCTCCTTGATGACCGTGTGCGCCTGGTTCTTGCGCGCCTCACGGGCCTTCATGGCCGACTCGTACTTGAACTTCCCGTAATCCATGAGCTTGCACACGGGCGGACGGGCGGTCGCCGCGACCTCGACCAGGTCCAGGTCGTACTCCTGCGCGAGCTCCAGGGCCTTCGCAAGCGGCACGATGCCGACCTGCTCGCCGCTGGGGCCGACAAGGCGGACCTCGGGAACACGAATCCGGTCGTTAATGCGGGGCTCAGCGCTGATGGATCCTCCTCGGTAGCACCACGCGACTGCCTGGCAGACAGCCACGTAACGTCTGTTTACTCAGACCAACCGTGGGGGGAAACGAAAAATGCCCCGGACGGGACACAGGCGGGAGCTCCATGAATACCGGAACACCGCCGCGTCGAAACCGCGGGGCGAATCGGGTGGTTCCATCGTCCGTACGGAACGATGGTGACCACCTGACCGGTGACCCGCCACCCGTGAGGGCGGCCAGGTGGGAGAACGGAGCCTCCACTTGTGGGTCGGCACACGTGGCCGACCGGTCAACTACAGGATATCAGCACTTGGCACGAATGCTCACCGGCCGGTGCGGGGCGGGCCCGGACGGGGACCGGCTCCCCGGCGCCGCGCGCCCCCCGTCAACTACGCTGAGGGCCTTCCGCACCCCCAGAGAGATGATGCCCCGATGACCGACACACCCCAGTCTCCGTCGCCCGCGAGCTACGACGAGATGACCCGCGACATCGCGGAGGTACCGGCCGTCGAGGTGATCGTGACCGTCGCCGTCAATCTGATGAGCGCGGCGGCGGTGAAGCTCGGTCTCACCGAGGACGGCGGGGAGCACAAGGACCTGGACGAGGCGCGCAAGCTGGTGCACGCGCTGGCGGGGCTGATGGACGCGAGCGCGACGGAGATCAGCTCCTTCCACGCGGCGCCGCTGCGGGACGGGCTCAAATCGCTCCAGCTGGCGTTCCGCGAGGCGTCGCTGGTCCCGGACGAGCCGGGCCAGGGCCCGGGCGAGAAGTACACGGGACCGGTCTACGGCTGAGCGCGCGGAACCTCGCGTACGAAGAGGGGCTCGCCCGGAGGTGAGGCGGCGGCCGGCAGCAGTGCCAGGTCGAGACCGCGCACCAGGCGGGCCCTCAGCACGTCGTGCGCCGCGAGCGCGGAGGCGACACGGCGGACCGCGTCCGCCGGGGCGGCGCCGGGCAGCAGGACGAGGGCGAGGGTGCCGTCGGCCTCGCCGGGGCCGAGATGGGCCCTCAGTACGGAGGGCTCGGCGGCGGCCACCTCCCGGACCGCGGTGACGACGGCCGGATCGTCGAGCGGGTCGGTGCTGGTGCGGCCCTCGGCGAGCGCGAACAGGGCCGGCCCGGCCAGTTCGTAGGGCACGGGCCCCGCCAGGTCGATGACGACGGTGTCCGCCTTCTCGTGCGCGGCCGCGCTCAGCGCCTGGTGCAGGGGTACGGCGACGGGACGCGCCGCCGGGTCCCAGCGGGCCAGCGAGGCCGTCGAGGTGAAGGCGGGCAGCGCGCGCCGGCCGCCGGCCCGGAGGGTGGGGACGGCCATGTCACTGTTCTTCTCGCGCCGCAGCCCGTTCTCGTCCGTCTCGGTCCCGCCGAGGACGGCGACGACGGGGACGAGCAGGCGGGCGCCCCTGAGGGCGGCGAGCACGCGTGGCTCCGCGGTCCGGTCGCCGGACCAGGCGGCGAGTGCCTCCGTGAGGACGGGGTCGGCGGTGCCGTCGTCGTCGGAGAAACCGGAATCGGGAATGTTCTTGAGAGCCACGCGTCGAGCCTAGTGGGCGCGCTCTCGACGCCCGGCGCGGGCACCCGGCAGAATCCTCGGCGGACCGAGGGGGGATCTGTGCGCGCTCCTGGCGAACCGCTCGTCGGCACCACCGACCCGCATGTCACCTACGACGTCGCCGTCCGGGGGACGACCGGTGGCCCGACCATGGCCTACCGCCACGCCCCGGGTCCCACCCATCCGACCGCCAGTGTGGTCAAGCTCGGCATTCTCGCCGCGCTGCTGCTGCGCGCGCAGGACACGGGCCGCGAGCCGGCGCCCCACGAGCACGCGTCGGCCGCCGACATGATCGTGCGCAGCGACAACGACGCCGCCACCGGGCTGTTGAAGGTGGTCGGCGGCCCGGCCGGGCTGGACGCGGCCCATCGGCGCCTCGGGCTGCGCGAGTCGGCGGCGGCGGAGTCCTGGGGTCTCACCCGTACGACCGCGACGGATCAACTGGCGCTGCTGGAGGCCGTGTTCGGCGGAAACACGACACCGCTCTCGGAGCGCTCACGCGCCTTGGTGGCGGGGCTGATGACCCGGGTGGTGCCGGACCAGGCGTGGGGCGTCTCGGCGGCGGGCGGCGCGCCGGCGCTGAAGAACGGCTGGATGCCGCTGAGCGCCACCGGGCTGTGGGTCGTCAACTCGGTCGGCCGGGTCACCGCCGGGGGCCGCGACCTCCTCGTCGCCGTCCTGTCGGGCGGTCATCCCACGAAGGAGGCGGGTATCGCCCTGGTGGAGGAGGCGGCACGGGCCGCCGTCAGCGCGGCCGGCGCAGCCCGCTGATCGGTCCGCCGCGCCAGAGGACCACCGCGCCCGCCAGCAGCAGGGCACCGAGGCCGCCCGCGAGCGGGGCGAGCCAGGCGGCGGGCTCGGACTCCTCCGAGGCGTTGTCGGGGCCCCGGCCGAAGTACCGCTTCGTGTAGCCGGCCGCCCCGCTCTTCGAGTCGGCGCTCGTGGTGGTCGCCCTGCCGGCCGCCTCGATCGCCGCTGCCGGGTCGACGATGCCGTAACCGGTGGAGTCGTCGCGGCCGTTGTCCGGCGCGTCCCGGGCGGTGTCGGCGAGGAGCTTCTTGATCTGGGCGGGTTCGAGCTCGGGGTGGGCCGCGCGTACGAGGGCGACGGCGCCGGAGACGAAGGCGGCGGCGGCGCTGGTGCCCCAGCCTTCGTAGTAGCGCCGGTCGGGGTCCGCTATGACGACGTCGACACCGGGGGCGCTGACGGTGGCGTACCAGCGGCGGGTGGAGAACGCGGCGTGGGTGCCGTAGCGGTCGACCGCCGTCACGGCGATGACGCCGGGGTAGGCGGCCGGGTACGAGACGCGGTCGCCCTTCTCGCCACCGTTGCCCGCCGAGGCGACGACCGCGGCGCCCTTGGAGAGCGCGTACTGGACGGCGGCGTCCTCGGCCGGCTCCGGGTGGGCCGACTCGCTGTCGTCGCCGAGGGAGAGATTGATGACGTCGGCGCCGTTGTCGGCGGCCCAGCGGATGCCGTCGGCGAGTGAACCGCCGCGTGACTTGCGGGCCTTGGCCCGGTCCGGGTCGGTGCCTTCGAGGATCACGCGGACCGGCAGGATCTTCGCCTCCGGGGCGATCCCGAGGACGCCCTCCTCACGGCCGGGGCCGTGTCCGCGGCCCGCGATGATGCCCGCCATGGCCGTGCCGTGGCGGGCCCAGGCCCGGTCGCCGCTCCCCGCGCCGAAGCCGATGAGGTCCTTGCCGGTCAGCACCTGTCCGGCGAGGTCGGGGTGGGTGGGGTCGACGCCGGTGTCGAGCACGGCCACGGTGATGCCCTCGCCCTTGGTGGTGCGCCAGGCGTCGTCCGTGTGCATGGCTTCGAGGGCCCACTGCTGGGCCCGTATGACGTCCGCGTGGGCGGGTGCGGCCGGGACGGCGAGCACGAAGGACGCGGCGGCGAGGGTGACCGCGAGAGGGTGGCGGCAGGATCGGAACAGTCGCGGCGGACGCGCTCCGGGAGCCGGTCGTGCCGTCGGAACCGGTCGTGCGGTCGGAGCCGGTCCTGTCGCGGGAGCCGGTCCGGTCGCCGGTGTCGGTGGCTTCGTCATTCGGGGAGCTCCGTCGCCTTGCTCGCTGTCGTCCGCAGACCGCGCTCGACCCGGTCGGCAATGCCCTTGGCGTCGTGGCCGAGCCCCGCCTGCGCCGCCGCCGTCTTCGCGCCGTCGGCGGTCGCCCTGGCGACGGGCTGCGGGTCGGGGACGGCCCGGCCGTCGGCGAAGCCGGAGACGGCGTACACGACGACGGGGGCCTCGGTGAGGACGTTGACCGTCCAGCTCCCGCGCTGCCCGTCCCCGAAGCCCGCCGCCACCGTGCCCTTCACCGGATAGGTGCGGGGCATCAGGTCGCCGCGCTCGCCGAGCTTCTCGTCGGTGAACCGGGTGTCCAGCGCCTCCATGCCGGCCGGCTCGGCCTCCGTGAAGACCATGCCGACGGTGGTGAGGGTGCTCTGGGTGGCGTCCACATAGGTCGCCCGCAGGACCCGCTCGCAGCCCACCGGGCGCAGCGCCTTGACGAGGAGCGGATCGAGGGCCCTGGTACAGCCGCCGTCGGGTGCCACGGCGACCCTGGTCCAGGTCCGGTCCGCGCCGCCGGGCCCCGCGCCGGGGCCCTTGAGGACGCGCGGGAAGAAGGTGTCGACGGGGGTGCTGTGCCAGAGCGTACGGAGAGGTGCGTAGCCGGCGGCGGTGGCGGGATCGGCGGACGAGTCGCCGGTCAGCCAGCTGCCGGTGACGGCGCCGCCGATCAGACCGAGTCCGAGGACGACGCAGGCGATCGCGGTGGCCGTCCTGGCGGGGCGGCGGGCCGGTACGGGACGCAGTGGGGCGGTGCTGTCGGCGGGGGGCAGGGGTGGCTCGACCGGCCAGCGGTAGGGCGGCGGCGGGAGCGGCCGACGGGCGGCCGGGGGGCGGGTGAGGTCGACGGGCCTGCGGTGGGACGGTGCGGGCGGCGCGGCCGGACGGCGCGGGGTGTCCGGCGAGATCCGGTAGCCGGGGGGCGGTGGCGGGAGCGGGGTGGACGTGCCCGCGGGGGCGAAGGCCGACGCCGAGGGGGGTGGTGTCGCGGGGGGCCGACCGGGGCGGGGCGGGAGGGCGCCTGTGGGCGGGGCCGGGGGTACGGGGCGCAGCCGGGCCGTGTCGTCGTCGGGCGGCAGGGTGGTCCGGGGGGCCGTTCGCCGGGCCGACGGGCGGGGTGCGGGCGGGCGTTCCGCCGAGGGGCGCTGCGGGGGCGGTCCGGCCGGGCGCGGGGGTATGCCGGGCTTCCCGCCGGAGGACCTGCCGGGTGTTCCGGTTGCCCCGGCGGGCGTCGCGCCCGGCGCTTCGGGGGGCCTGGTGCCGGGGCTCGCGGCGGATCGCGGGGCCGGGGGCCCCGACGGTGGCGGTGGTGCGGCGGGGGCGGGGAAAGCGGGCCTCGCCGGTACGGGCGGCGGCGTTCCGGTGCCGGGGTTCTCCGCGCGGGACGTATCGGCGCGGGATGTGTCGGCGCGGTCGGAACCGGTGGGTTCGTCGCGGCCCGCGACGGGCCGGGCGAGCGGGGGTCCCGACGGTGGCGGTGGGCCGGCGGGGCGGGGCGGCAAGGGCGCGCGCCGCGCTTCGGTACTCATCCGCCCCCCTGTGATCACGGCCTTGTCCACCGCGGATCGCCGGACGGGGCAGGCCCGTTCGTCGCCGCGTGGGCGTCACTCTACGGGCTGGGGAGCACCGCGCGGGAACAGGTCCGCAGGTCGGGGGCGGATCTGACCAGAACATCCCCCTACCGTCGGGTAAGCCCGTCTGGCAAGCTCGGAAGATGACTCCCCGCGCCGCCGACCGGGCCCGGTTCGACCGGGCCACCGCACATCTGGACGCCCCGCTCGCCGTGGTCGACCTTGAGGCCTTCGACGCCAACGCGGACGATCTCGTCCGCAGGGCGGGAGGCAAACCGATCCGGGTGGCCAGCAAATCGGTGCGGTGCCGGGCGCTGTTGGAGCGGGTCCTAGCGCGCGACGGCTTCGCGGGCATCATGTCGTTCACGCTGGCGGAGTCGCTGTGGCTGGCGCGCGCCGGTTTCGAGGACGTGCTGCTCGCCTATCCGTCCGTCGACCGGGGCGCGTTCGCCGAGCTCGCGGCCGATCCGAAGCTGGCCGCGGCCGTGACCGTGATGATCGACGATCCGGCGCAGCTCGACCTCGTGGACCTCTCCCGGGCGGGTGGCACCGAGGAGATCAGGGTCTGTCTGGAGCTGGACACGGCGCTCCGTCTCCTCGGCGGCCGGGTCAGGATCGGGGCCCGGCGCTCACCTCTGCGGGAGCCGGGGCAACTGGCGGAGCTGGCCAGGTCGATCGCCCGCAGGCCCGGTTTCCGGCTGGTGGGGCTGATGGCGTACGAGGGTCATGTCGCCGGTGTCGGTGACGCGGTCGTGGGCCGGCCGCTGCGCTCGCGCGCGGTGCGGCTGATGCAGTCCGCGGCGCGCAAGGAGCTGGCCGAGCGGCGGCGGGCCGTGGTGCGGGCGGTGCGGCTGGTGGCGCCGGAGCTGGAGTTCGTCAACGGCGGCGGCACGGGCAGTGTGCAGCACACGGCGGCCGAGGACTCGGTGACGGAGATCGCCGCCGGGTCGGGCCTGTACGTGCCGAGGCTGTTCGACAACTACACCTCGTTCAGGGGCCGTCCGGCCGCGCTCTTCGCGCAGCCGGTGGTGCGCAGGCCGGCTGTCGGTGTGGTGACGGTGCTCGGCGGCGGCTATCCGGCGTCCGGCGCGCCCGGCCGGGACCGGCTGCCGGAGCCGTATCTGCCGGAGGGTTTGCGGTACGACGCCCAGGAGGGCGCGGGCGAGGTGCAGACCCCGCTGCTGGGCTCGGCCGCCGACGACCTGCTGATCGGCGACCGGGTGTGGTTCCGGCACGCCAAGGCCGGGGAGCTGTGCGAGCGCTTCGACGAGCTGCGACTGATCGAGGGCGACCGGGTGACGGCGACGGTGCCGACGTACCGGGGCGAGGGGCGTACGTACCTCTGAGGCGTCCGCGAGGGCTCAGGACGGGCCGATGGAGCTGCCGACGCCGCCCGTGCCGTCCCCGATCGTGCGGATGCCCTTGGTGATCGTGTCCATCCCGCCGACGGGCGGGGCCTTGGGGCCCGCGTCGAAGGCGAAGCGGACGATGACGAGTGATCCGGCGCCGATGGCGGAGGGGAAGGCCAGCGACTGGACGTAACCCCCCGCTCCCTTGCCGGTCGTGACCTTCCAGCGCACCAGATAGCCGGGGCGTCCGGTGACGGAGACGGCCTCGGACTTCACGACGGTGTGCGAGGTGACGTTGCCGTAGGGGGCGTTGCCGATGGAGTCCTCGTCGTACAGGGCGTCGGAGGCGTCCTGGATGTCCTCCTTGGCGAGGGCCTCGGGGCTGTCCGCGTCGGTCTGGGTGGCGGTGAAGGACATGACCCTGGCGTAGTGGCAGTACCGGTTGGTCTGCCCGGGGCACTCGTAGTCGTCCACGGTCGTCATGGTGACCGAGCGGTCCACGAGGCTGTCCGACTTCTCCCAGTCGTCGGGGATGGGCAGTGTGATGCCGTTGAGCTGGTCGACGAGGACGTCGGGGTCGGCGCTCTCCTCGGGGGTGGGGGTGGGGCTCTCGCCGCCGCCTGTCGGCCCGGGCGCGGGTTCGTCATCGCTCTCGGCGGACACGGGCTCGGCCTTCGTCCCGTCGTCGCCGAGCAGCGTGACGCCGGCGACGATCGCGACGACGAGCACGAGCCCGGCGGCCACGGCGGCGACGAGCCGGCCACGACCGCCCGGGCCGCCGCCCGTGGGGCCGCTGGGCGTGAGGGGCATCGTCCGCGGCTGCTGGTACGGCGGTTGGTGACCCTGCTGGTACGGGGCGGGAGCGGCGGCCCCGCCGAGCGGCCGGGTGTGCGCGGTCCAGCCGGTCCCGTCCCACCAGCGCTCCGTGCCGGGCACGCCGTGGTCCGCGTACCAGCCGGGCGGCGTCGTCATGCTCATCCCGCCACCTTAGGGCGTGCCCGGCGCACCCCGCAGGGGGCCTACAGGGGCGTCACGTACGCCCCGCCGATGCCGCCGTCGACCATGAAATCCGTGGCGTTGACGAACGACGCGTCGTCGCTCGCCAGGAACGCCACCGCCGCCGCGATCTCCTCCGCCTCGGCGAACCTCCCGCCCGGGATGTGCACCAGCCGCCGTGCCGCCCGCTCGGGGTCGCTCGCGAACAGCTCGCGCAGCAAAGGGGTGTTGACCGGCCCCGGGCAGAGCGCGTTGACCCGGATGCCCTCCCGGGCGAACTGCACGCCCAGCTCGCGCGACATGGCGAGCACACCTCCTTTGGAGGCGGTGTACGAGATCTGGCTGGTGGCCGCTCCCATGGTCGCCACGAACGACGCGGTGTTGATGATCGATCCGCGCCGCTGCTGCCGCATGTAGGGGATGACGGCCTTGCAGCACAGGTACACGGAGGTGAGGTTGACCTCTTGGACCCGGCGCCAGGCGTCGATGCCGGTGGTGAGGATGGAGTCGTCCTCGGGTGGCGAGATGCCCGCGTTGTTGAACGCGACGTCCACGCTGCCGTAGGTGTCGAACGCCTTCTTGAAGAGGGCGTCGACCGCTTCCGCGTCGGTGACGTCGACCTGTACGAAGATGCCGCCCACCTCGTCGGCGACCGCCTTGCCCGCGGGGGCGTCGATGTCGCCGCAGACGACGTGCGCGCCTTCGGAGGCGAGCCGGCGCGCGGTGGCCAGACCGATGCCGCTGCCCGCGCCGGTGACGACGGCGGTGCGGCCGACCAGTCGGCGGCAGACGGGCGCCTCGGCGCTGCGGTTGGTCTCGTCGGGCATGGGTCAGGCCTCCGTACTGATGAAGATGTTCTTGGTCTCGGTGAACGCGGTGAGGGCGTCGGGGCCCAGCTCCCGGCCGACGCCGGACTGTTTGTAGCCGCCGAAGGGTGTCGAGTACCGCACACTGCTGTGGGAGTTGACGGACAGGTTGCCGGCGGCGACGGCGCGCGAGACGCGCAGCGCGCGGCCGATGTCGCGGGTCCAGAGGGAGCCGGAGAGCCCGTACTCGGTGTCGTTGGCGAGGCGGATCGCGTCCTCCTCGTCGTCGAACGGGATCACGACGGCGACGGGGCCGAAGATCTCCTCGGTGAGGGCGGGGTCGTCGGCGGGTACGTCGGTGAGGACGGTCGGCGGGAACCAGAAGCCGGGCCCGTCGGGCGCGCTGCCCCGCAGGGCCGCCCGGTCCTCGGGGACGTAACCGCGTACCCGCTCCAGCTGGGTGCGCGAGATCAGCGGGCCCATCTGGGTCTTCTCGTCCGACGGGTCGCCGACGACGACGGACCGCACGGCGGGGGCGAGGAGTTCGAGGAACCGGTCGTACGCGGTGCGCTGGACGAGGATGCGGGTGCGGGCGCAGCAGTCCTGTCCGGCGTTGTCCAGGAAGGCCATGGGCGCCTGCGCCGCCGCCCGCTCGACATCGGCGTCCGCGAAGACGATGTTGGGGCTCTTGCCGCCGAGTTCGAGGGTCACGCGCTTCACGAGCCGCGCGCCGCTTGCCATGATCTCCTTGCCGACCCGGGTCGAGCCGGTGAAGACGATCTTCGCGACGCCCGGGTGCTCGACCAGCGCCCGGCCCGCGACGTCCCCCGCGCCCGGCAGGACCTGGAACAGCTGCTCCGGCAGGCCCGCCTCCAGGGCGAGTTCGGCCAGGCGCAGCGCGGTCAGCGGGGTGGTCTCGGCCGGCTTGAGGAGTACGGCGTTGCCCGCCGCCAGAGCGGGTGCGGCGGCCCAGGCGGCGATGGGCATCGGGAAGTTCCAGGGCGCGATGACGCCGACGACGCCGAGCGGTTCGAGAAGGGTGATGTCGAGCCCGCCGGCGACCGGGATCTGACGTCCCGTCAGACGCTCCACTCCCCCGGCGGCGTAGTCGAGGAGATCGCGGACGTTGCCCGCCTCCCAGCGCGCGTTGCCGAGGGTGTGGCCGGCCTCCCGGACCTCCAGCCGGGCGAGTTCCTCGAGGTGGCCGTCGACCACGGCGGCGAACCGGCGCAGCAGGCGCGCGCGGTCGGCGGGGGCGGCTCCGGCCCATCCGCGCTGGGCGGCGGCGGCCCGTACGACCGCCGCGTCGACGTCGGCGACGCCGGTCGCCGGGACGGTGGCGATGACCTCCTCGGTCGCCGGGTCGAGGATCTGGTGGGCGTGGGGCGGCTGGTCGGGCACGGGTCGTCTCCTCACATGCGTTCGAAGGAGCGGCGGAGCTCCCAGTCGGTCACGGCGGCGTCGTAGGCGGCCAGTTCGACACGGGCCAGATTGAGGTAGTGGGCGACGACCTCGTCCCCGAAGGCGGCCTTGGCGATGGGGCTGTGCTCCCAGAGCTCGGCGGCCTCGCGCAGGGTGGTGGGGACCTGCTCGTACCCGGAGGTGTACGCGTTCCCGGTGCACGGCTCGGGGAGTTCGAGCTGCTGCTCGATGCCGTGGAGGCCCGCGGCGACCAGTCCGGCCACGGCCAGGTGCGGGTTGACGTCGCCGCCTGGCAGCCGGTTCTCGAAGCGGGTGGAGCGGCCGTGGCCGACGACCCTCAGGGCGCAGGTGCGGTTGTCGGCGCCCCACGCGACGGCCGTGGGGGCGAAGGAGCCGGGCGCGAAGCGTTTGTAGGAGTTGATGTTCGGCGCGTACAGCAGGGAGAAGTCGCGCAGCGCGGCGAGCTGGCCCGCGAGGAAGTGGCGCATCACGGGCGACATGCCGTGGGCGTCGTCGCCGGCCATGACGTTCGTGCCGGGCTCGTCGGCGGACTGGAGCGAGAGATGGATGTGGCAGGAGTTGCCCTCGCGTTCGTTGTACTTGGCCATGAACGTGAGCGAGACCCCCTCCTGCGAGGCGATCTCCTTGGCGCCGGTCTTGTAGATGGCGTGCTGGTCGCAGGTGAGCAGGGCCTCGTCGTAACGGAAGACGATCTCGTGCTGGCCCGGATTGCACTCGCCCTTGGCGGACTCGACGGTCAGTCCGGCGGCGGTCATGTCGTTGCGGATCCGGCGCAGCAGCGGCTCGATACGGCCGGTGCCGAGGACGGAGTAGTCGATGTTGTACTGGTTGGCGGGGGTGAGCCCGCGGTAGCCGCTGTCCCAGGCCTGCTCGAAGGTGTCCTTGAACACGATGAACTCGAGTTCGGTGCCGACGTGCGCGGTGTAGCCGCGCCCGGCCAGCCGCTCCAGCTGCCGGCGCAGGATCTGGCGGGGCGCCGCGACGACCGGTGAGCCGTCGTTCCAGGCGAGGTCGGCGATGAGCATCGCCGTGCCCTCGTTCCAGGGGACGCGGCGCAGTGTCGCCAGGTCGGGGTGCATGGCGAAGTCGCCGTAGCCGCGGTCCCAGGACGCCATCGCGTAGCCGTCGACGGTGTTGAGCTCGACGTCGACGGCGAGCAGGTAGTTGCAGCCCTCGGTGCCGTGTTCCAGTACCTCTTCGAGGAAGAACGGAGCGGCGAACCGCTTGCCCTGGAGTCTGCCCTGCATGTCGGGGAAGGCCAGGACGACGGTGTCGATCTCGCCGCCCGCCACAAGGGCGCGCAGCTCCTCGACGGAGAGTGGGGGGGTGCGGTCTGCCACGGGGCAACTCCTCCATAGGCCAGCCGGGGACCTTAAGGTATTCGGTGAGACCTTTGGTTGGGAAGGGGAAACGGCGACGTGGCGGAGAGGGATGCGGCGAGGAGGAGTGAGCCGGCGGACCGGCTGACGCCCGTCCTGCGCCCCGTACGCGCGGGCAACGGGTTCGAGGAGGCGCTGGAGCAGATCATGCAGGTGCTGCGCCTCGGTCTGGTCGCCGGCGGTGAACGGCTGCCCGCGGAGCGGGACCTGGCGGAGCGGCTGCGGATCAGCCGGGTCACGCTGCGCGAGGTGCTGAAGGTGCTGGCCGACGAGGGTCTGGTGGAGAGCCGGCGCGGGCGCTACGGCGGGACGTTCGTCCTGCGCCGGCCCGACACCCCGCCGCAGGGGGCCGAGGAGGAGCTGCGCCGCCGGGTCTCCGGGGTCGACATCGAGGACGTGCTGCGCTTCCGCGAGGTGCTGGAGGTCGGCGCCGCCGAGCTGTGCGCGGCGCGGGGACTCGACGAGGACGGCGCGGCCCGGCTGCGTACGGCGCTCGCGGGCACGCACGACGCCCCGCTGGCCGAGTACCGCCGCCGCGACACCCTGCTGCATCTGACGCTCGCGGAGCTGTCCGGCTCCGCGCGGCTGACCGAGAGCTACGCCTCCGTCCGCGCGACGGTGAACGAGCTGCTGGACTGCATTCCGCTGCTGGTACGGAACTTGGAGCACTCGCAGCGGCAGCACACCGCGCTGGTGGAGGCGGTCCTGGACGGCGACGCGGGGTCGGCGCGCGAGGTGATGCGTGAGCACTGCGGCGGGACGGCGGCCCTGCTGCGGGGTTTTCTGACCTGAGAGCGGGTAGCGAGGGGGATGGACCGCACGGCCCCCGGCCGCTTCCGCCGCAGGGCCGTTACAGCAGCTTTACGCAGAGGGCTTGCGTCGGGGCATCGGGGCCGCAATGGTATGGCCTCACACCTTTGACCCGAGGCAGGACCCCGAGGCAGGAGCGGCTCATGGCCGAAGGCACGGACTCCCGTATCCCACCAGCCGATCCGTCACGTCCGGCCCGCCCCGCGGCCGAATCCTCGGCGGCCGAGACCTCCGTACCGGCCGGCTCCGCCGCCGACGCGGCCTATCTGCGACGGCGCACCCTCAGGCGCGGCAGCGCCGGCTGGCTGCTGCTGACCGGCCTCGGCGTCGCCTACGTCGTCTCCGGGGACTTCTCGGGCTGGAACATCGGACTCTCCGAGGGCGGCTTCGGCGGACTCGCCATCGCGACCCTCCTGATGGGCGTGATGTACGCCTGTCTCGTCTTCTCGCTCGCCGAGCTGTCCGCCATCCTGCCCACCGCGGGCGGCGGTTACGGCTTCGCCCGCCGCGCGCTCGGCACCTGGGGCGGCTTCCTGACCGGCACGGCCATCCTCATCGAGTACATCCTGGCGCCGGCCGCGATCTCCATCTTCATCGGTGACTACGTCGAGTCGCTGAATCTCTTCGGCCTCGACGCGGGCTGGCCGGTCTATCTCGTCTGCTTCGCCCTCTTCATCGGCATCCATCTGTGGGGAGTCGGCGAGGCGCTGCGCTTCAGTCTGGTCGTGACGGGCATCGCCGTCGCCGCGCTGCTGATCTTCGCCGTGGGGGCCTTCACCGACTTCGACAGCGCCAACCTCAACGACATCCCCGTCCAGGAGGACGCCTTCGGCTCCAACTCCTGGCTGCCGTACGGTCTGCTGGGCATCTGGGCCGCGTTCCCGTTCGGCATGTGGTTCTTCCTGGGCGTCGAGGGTGTGCCGCTGGCCGCCGAGGAGGCCAAGGACCCGGTGCGCTCGATGCCGAGGGCGCTGTCGATCTCCATGGGCATCCTCGCCCTGCTCGCCCTGATCACGTTCTTCGCGGCCACCGGCGCGCGCGGCTCCGCCGCGATCCAGGAAGCGGGCAACCCGCTGGTCGTCGCGCTCCAGGGCGACGGCGATCCGACGGCGCTCAGCCGGTTCGTGAACTACGCGGGCCTCGCCGGTCTCGTCGCGTCGTTCTTCTCCCTCATCTACGCGGGATCCCGGCAGCTGTTCGCGCTCTCCCGGGCCGGTTATCTGCCCCGTTTCCTCTCGCTGACGAGCAGCCGCAAGGCGCCGTACCTCGGCCTGCTGATCCCGGGCGCGATCGGCTTCGCCCTCGCCGCGGGCAGCGGCAACGGCGGGCGGATGCTGAACGTCGCGGTCTTCGGCGCCACCATCTCCTACGCTCTGATGGCCCTCTCCCATCTGGTGCTGCGCCGCCGCGAGCCCGGTCTGCACCGGCCCTACCGGACACCGGGCGGCACGCTGACCTCCGGCGCGGCGTTCGTGCTGGCCCTGTCGGCGCTGGTGGCGACGTTCCTGGTGGACAAGGACGCCGCGTTCATCGCGCTCGGCGTCTATGTCGTGGCACTCGCCTACTTCGCCTTCTACAGTCGGCACCGGCTGGTCGCCGCGGCGCCCGAGGAGGAGTTCGCCGCGCTCGCGGCGGCCGAGGCCGAACTGGAACGGGACTGAGACTCCCGCCGAAGGGGATCGCGGGGGATCCCGTCCGACGGAACACACCGCGGAACAGCGCCACAGCACAGCACGACATCGGAGGAACGTTCAGTGAAGCCGCTCATCGGCGTCAGCACCTATCTGGAGACGTCGGCCAAGTGGGGTGTCTGGGATCTGCCCGCGGCACTGCTGCCCATGGGGTATCCCCGGCTCGTCCAGCGCGCGGGCGGCGTGGCCGTCATGCTCCCCCCGGACCGGGCGGCCACCGCCGCCTCGGTGGTCGCCCGGCTCGACGGGGTGGTGATCGCGGGTGGTCCGGACGTGGAGCCCGTACGGTACGGGGCCGAGCCCGACCCCCGTACCGGCCCGCCCGCGAGGGAGCGGGACGAGTGGGAACTGGCCCTGATCGAGGCCGCGTTGGCGTCCGGCACACCGCTGCTGGCGATCTGCCGGGGGATGCAGCTGCTCAACATCGCCCTCGGCGGCACGCTCGTCCAGCATCTGGACGGCCATACGGCCGCGGCCCTCGGCGTGTTCGGCGAGCACCCCGTGAAGCCGGTGCCCGGGACGCGGTACGGGACCCTCGTACCGGAGGAGTCGGACGTACCGTCCTCGCACCACCAGGCCGTGGACCGGCTGGGCGAGGGCCTCATCGTGTCGGCGTACGCCGGCGACGGAACGGTGGAGGCGGTGGAGCTGACGGACGAGCGGTGGGTGCTGGGAGTGCAGTGGCATCCGGAGATGGGCCACGACGTGCGGGTGATGGCGGCGCTGGTGGCCGCGGCGCGCGAGCGGGAACGGGTGGGAGCCCGCCCCCACGGCCGATGAGACAGCATGCGTTGATGGTGTCCCGTTCACCCGCCGTTCGCGGATGAGGGGAACCGTAGCCCGGGCTCGGGTCACCTCGGCCGTCCGACCGCGCACCCCCAGGAGATGAACGTGCCCATCACCCGTAGAGACTTCTCCAAGACCTCAGCCGCGGGACTCACCCTCGTCGGTACCGCCGGGGTCCTCGCCACCGCCAGCGCGTACGCCTACGCGGACGAGAACGCGGACGCCGCCCCGGCGGGCGCGGAGCGGGAGCACGAGGCCCGCTCCTCCCAGGCGCTCGGCAGCAGGACGGGGTACGGCCCCCTGATCGACGACCCGGACGGGCTGGTCGCGCTGCCCGCCGGCTTCTCGTACAAGGTCGTCACCCACGCCGGTGTCACCAAGCTCGACAGTGGCGAGTTCACGCCGAACAGCCACGACGGCACGGCCACCTTCCCGGGCACCCGCGGCTCCACCCTCCTGGTCGTCAACCATGAGATCGGTGGCGACCGCGCCGAGACCGACTTCCCCGTACCGCTCATGCCGGAACTCGTCTACGACCCCGCCGCCCCCGGCGGCTGCACCGTCGTCGAGGTCTCCAAGCACGGCGAGTGTGTCGCCGAGTGGGTCGGCGTCGCCGGCACCCAGGAGAACTGCGCGGGCGGGCGCACCCCTTGGGGCACCTGGCTGACCTGCGAGGAGGACACCACCAGGGCCGGCGAGGACGGCATGACCAAGGACCACGGTTATGTCTTCGAGGTGGACCCCTACGACCGTCGCGCGAACCTGCGTCCCAAGCCGATCAAGGCGCTCGGGCGGTACGACCACGAGGCCGTCGTCGTCGACACCAAGCGCGGCCACCTGTATCTCACCGAGGACGCCGACGAGCCGAACGGCCTGCTGTACCGCTGGACCCCGCCGAAGGGCTTCCGTCACGGGCGGGGCAAGCTGCGCGGGCTCTCCGACACCGCGGGTGTGCTGGAGGCCTTCAAGTGCTTCGACTCCAGGGGCCGGTTCGTCGACGACCTCTCGCGCGCCACGAAGGCCGGGACCGTGTACGGCGTCGACTGGGTGACCGTGCCGGACCGCGACGCCAGGACCGTGCCGGTACGCGAGCAGTTCACGGACACGCAGGTCACCCGGGCCCGCAAGCTGGAGGGCATGTGGTGGGCGGACGGCGGCGCCTACGTCGTCTCCTCCTACGCGCGTGAGGAGAGCCCGGAGCAGCACGACGGCCAGGTGTGGTTCTACGACCCGGCCCGCCGCAAGCTGACCCTCAAGCTGATCCTGGGCGTCAACCAGGACCCGTCGAAGGACGGCGCCCTCGACGGCCCGGACAACATCACGGTCTCCCCGTACGGCGGCGTGATCCTGGCCGAGGACGGCGAGGGTGTGCAGCACCTGTTCGGCGCGACGGACAGCGGCAGGACCTACCCGATCGCCCGCAACGAGCTGAACGAGGGCACCGCAGAGGAGCCGGAGTACAGCGAGTTCGCCGGGGTCGTCTTCTCACCCGACGGCAGGACGCTGTACGCGAGCATCCAGAACCCGGGCATCCTGCTGGCCATCACCGGCCCCTGGCGCCATCAGCGCTGACGGCCCCTCGCGCACGGCCGCGTCCCGATCGATCGGGGCGCGGCCGTCGCCCTATCCATGTCGCTCGCCCATGTCGCCCGCACACGTCGCCACGGCCGTCGGCCCTGGGGTTGTGTCACGGGATCGCGTCACGGGCTTACGCGTGTCAGCGACAGCAGGTCCCGGGCCGGGCCGCTCGGGCGGTGCCCCGCCGGCCAGACGGCACGCAGCTCGCGCCCCAGCCGGACCCCCGCCACCGCCACCTCCGTCAGCCGGCGCGACGCCAGCTCCTCCCCCACCGCGAGTTCGCTGAGCACGGAGGGCCCGGCGCCGCTCACCACCGCCGCCTTGACGGCCGTCGTCGAGGAGAGTTCGAGCAGCGGCTCGGCGAGACCTCCGTAGGAGGCGAGCGCCGCGTCGAGCACCTGCCGGGTGCCCGAGCCCTCCTCACGGAGGATCAGCGGGGCTGCCGCCAGTTCGGCGGGTGTCGGAGGCGTGCCCCGGTCGGCCCAGGGGTGGCTCGGCGCGACCACGACCACCAGCCGGTCACGGCCGATCACCGTGCCGTCCAGCCCTCCGGGCACGGCCAGGCCCTCCACGAAGCCGATGTCGGCGTCGCCGCCGAGCAGCCGCGCGGCCACGGCGCCCGAGTTGCCGGCCAGGAGCGAGACGGCGGTGTCCGGCCGGGCCGAGCGCAGCGCGATGAGCCAGCCGGGCAGCAGATACTCCGCGATGGTCATGCTCGCGGCGACCCTCAGCCGTGAGTCCCGGCGGTCACGCAGCGCCTGCGCGCCCGCGTCGAATGCCTCCGCCGCCTCCATGATCCGCCGCGCCCAGTCCGTGACGAGCGCGCCCTCACCGGTGAGCCGGGAGCCGCTGGGCGACCGGTCGAAGAGGCTGACGCCGAGCTGGCGTTCGACGGACCGTATCCGGCTGCTCGCCGCGGGCTGGCTGATGCCCAGCTCGCGGGCGGCCCCGCCCATGCTGCCGTGCCGGGCGACCGCGATGAGCAGTTCCAGCGCGCTCAGCTCGGGCACCCGGTGGGCGAGGGTCGTCGGGGGAGGCTCGTCGCTCATATACGCAGGTTATGGCCTCATAGCGCCAAGGGGCCTGGTGGGGCGGGCCCCGAGCGTGGAGGGTGCGGGTATGCCCACCCTCGGCCCGACCCGCACCGCCGACGCCGCCCGCACCGCCCCGACCCTCGCGCCGGCTTCCACCGCCGCGAAGGCCTCCGCCGTGGCGTACGCCTCGTTGACGCCCGCCGCGCGGAAGGCTCGGCGGCGTTTCCCGGCCCTGCGGCATGTCGGGCCCAACTGGTACGCGAGCGTGATGGGCACCGCGATCGTCGCGAGCGCGGGGGCCGCTCTGCCCTGGGCCCCGACCCTCGCCCCCGCGGCACGCGCCCTCTTCGTCGCCGTATGGGCACTGTCGGCGCTGATGCTCCTGCTCGTGCCGGCCGCCCGCGCCGGTCACTGGATCCACCACCGCGACCGGGCTCGCGCCCATCTGCTGGACCCCGCCGTGGCGCCCTTCTACGGATGTCTGCCCATGGCCCTGCTCGCGGTCGGCGGGGCGACCCTCACCGTGGGCAGGCACGCGCTCGGCGAGCCCGCGGCGGTCGCCGTGGACGCCGTGCTCTTCACCGCGGGCACACTCGCCGGACTGGCGGTCGCGGTGGGCATCCCGTGGCTGATGGTGGTCCGCCACCGGGTACGGCCCGCCGACGCGTCCCCGGTGTGGCTGCTGCCGGTGGTGGCGCCCATGGTGTCGGCGGCGCTCGGCCCCGCGCTGATCCCGTACCTGCCGGCCGGGCGGTGGCGCGAGGCGCTGCTGCTGGGGTGCTACGCCCTGTTCGCGCTGAGCCTGCTCGCCACGCTCACCCTGCTGCCGCTGATCGTCCGCCGCCTGCTGGTCCTCGGTCCGCCGCCCTTCGCCCTGACGCCGACGCTCTTTCTCGTGCTGGGCCCGCTCGGACAGTCCACGACGGCCGTCGGTCATCTCGCCGACGCGGCGCCCGGGGCGCTGGGCGCTTCGTCCCCGCACCTCTCCGGGCTGGACTCGTTCGCGGTGGTGTACGGCCTGGGCGCGCTCGGTTTCGCGCTGCTGTGGCTGGCCGTCGCGGTCGCGACGGTCGTACGTGCCGTACGACGCGGGATGCCGTTCTCGATGACCTGGTGGGCCTTCACCTTCCCCGTCGGCACCTGTGTGACCGGCGCCGCCGCGCTCGGCCGCGCCACCGGGCTGACCGCCCTCATGGGGCTCGCGTTCGCCCTGTTCGCGCTGCTGAGTGCCGCCTGGGCGGTCGCCTGGGCGCGTACGGTCCACGGGCTGGTCAGCGGAGCGCTGCCCGCAGGGCCCCCGGCGCCTCGGCCAGGGACGGCCCGTACCAAGTGAGGAACCGCCCGTCGACCAGTGCGGCGGGCAGCCCCGGGAAGGCCTCGGGACCGTCGTCGGCGGTGAAGCGGTACGGCTCGTCGGGCAGGACGACCAGGTCGGCCCCCGAGGCGCGCAGTTCCTCCAGCGGGACACGGGGATAGCGCTCCTCGTGGTCGCCGTAGACGTTGTGCACACCGAGCCTGGCGAGCAGATCGCCGGCGAAGGTGTCCCGTCCGAGCACCATCCAGGGCCTGCGCCAGATCGGTACGACCGCCCGGCGCCCTCCTCCGTACGGAGGTGACACCGCCACCGCCGCCCACGCGTCACGGGCCTCGTCGAGCCAGCGCGGCACCGCGAGTCCGCAGCCCGTCACGAGCAGCCGCTCCAGCTCCGCGAAGGCCTGGTCCAGATCGCGCACCTCGGTCACCAGCACCTCGATCCCCACCGCCCGCAGCGCGGCCAGATCGCTCTCGCGGTTCTCCTCCTCGTTGGCGACGACGAGGTCGGGGCGGAGCTCGACGACCGCGGCGATGTCGGGGTTCTTGGTGCCCCCGACGCGTACGACGTCGAGGCCCTCGGGGCGCACGCACCAGTCGGTGGCCCCCACCAGCAGTCCGGGCCCGGTGAGCGCGACGGCCTCGGTGAGGGAGGGGACGAGCGAGACGACCCGGAGGTTCCGGGGGCCGGCCGGCACGGCGGGGCCGGCCACTCAGCGCCGGGTGTCGAACGTCGCGTCGATGTGCTCGGCGACGGCGACGACCAGGATGCGGGTGCCGGGCTCGGTGGCGCGCCAGCGGTGCCTGACGCCACCGGAGAGGTACAGCGTGTCGCCGCGCTCCAGGCGGTAGGCCCGTCCTTCGGCCTCGACCTCGGCGGCTCCGTCGGCGATGTACATGACCTCGTCGTTGCGGTGCTGGTACTCGCGCCCGGTGTCCTGCTCGCCGGTGTACTCCTTGGCGTGCAGCTGGTGTCCGCCGCGCGCCACCCTTCGTACGCCGCTACCGCCTTCGTGGGCGCGGACGACATCGACAGTGCGGGCGGAGTCGGCCGCCGCGTGCAGCGCGGCGGTGGTGGTCTCCAGGGCTTCGGCGACCCGCTCCAGCGAACGGGAGCTGGGCCGGGCGCGCTCGTTCTCGATCTGGCTCAGGAAGGGCACGGACAGCCCGCTGCGGTCGGACACGGCTGCCAGTGTCAGCCCGAGGGACCTGCGCCGCCTGCGGACGGCGGCGCCCACCCTGAGCGCTTCCTTCTCGTCCATGTCTGGGCTCCCTCCGGCCGGATCGTCATCTTCTCAGAGTTGACGGCCGCGTAAGGGCGGTCTGTCTCAGCCGCCGGCGATCCGTCCGGATCCGGTTACCGACCCGTAGGGCCACAGCTCCAACGTACGACTCTCAGCGCCGGGCGCACCCCCGGAGCGCGCTGGCGCGTAAGAGAGCGCGAAAGAGCGGGCGGGCGCCGTCTCCCACGGTGTCCCGCCCGCTACTTTCCGCCACTGCCTGCCGCCCCCGCCACCGGCCGCTCACGGCCGAGGGTTCAGGGGCGACGGCTCACGGCCCGCCCCTCGGCGCGTGACACCTCACCGCGGGGCGATCTGGTCGGCGATGCCGGGATTCTTGTCCATCCAGGCCTTGACCGCCTCTTCCTCATGTCCGGTACCGCGCTTCTGGATCTCGTTCTCCAGTCCGGCGAGCTGGTCCTCGCTCAGCTTGAAGTCCTTGAACCACTCGGTCAGCTGCGGGTAGTTCCTGGGGAAGTCCTTGTTGGCCACGGTCCGGATCTCGTCACCCTCGCCGAAGGCCTTCTTCGGGTCCTTCAGCTTGGTCAGCCCGTACTCGTTGTACGCCCAGTGGGGTGTCCAGAGCATGACGGCGATCGGCTCCTTCTTGCCGTACGCCCGTTCCAGTTCGGCCAGCATGCCGGGTGTCGAACTGTCGACGACCTTGTAGTCGCCGTCCAGGCCGTAGCCCGGCAGGACGTCGTTCTTGAGGATGTTCATGGTCTCGGTGCCTGGCTCGATCCCGACGATCCGGCCCTTGAACTCGTCCTCGCGGCCCTTCAGATCCTCCAGCGAGTCGACGCCCTTGACGTAACTGGGCACGGCGATCTCCAGGGACGTCGGCCCGTACCAGGACCCGAGGTCGGAGAGTTTGTCGCCGTACTTGTCCCAGTACTTCTTCTGCGTGTTGGGCAGCCAGCCGTCGAACTGGACATCGATCTGCCCGCGCGCGAGCGCGGTGTACATCGGGCCGACCTCGAACTGCTTGAGGTTCATCGTGTACCCGCGGTCCTCCAGCACCGCCTTCCACAGATACGTGGCTGCGATGTCCTCTTCCCAGGGGAACCAGGCGACCTCGATGGGCCTCTCACGCTCGTCCTTGCCGTTCGCGCCCTTGCTGACCCCGGCGACCGGGGTCCACTTGTCCGCCAGCCCGGGATTGTCCTTCAGCCAGGCCCGTACGGCGTCCTGCTCCTTGCCCTTGCCGGCGCCCTGGATCTCCGCCTCCAGGCTGGTGAGCTGCTCCTCGGTCATCTCGAAGCTCTTGAGCCACTTGGCGACGCTCGGGTTGTCGGCGGAGAAGCCCTTGCGGGCGAGGGTGTGCACGCCGTCGCCCGCGCCCCAGGTCTCCTTGGGGTCCTTGAGCTTCTTCAGGTCGTAGGTGTTGTACGCCCAGTGCGGGGACCAGAGCGTGACGACCACCGGTTCCTTCTTCTCGTACGCGCGCTTCAGCTCCGCCAGCATGCCGGGGGTGGAGCCGTCGACGACCTTGTACTCGCCTTCGAGGCCGTACTCCTTGAGCACCTTGTCCTTGAGGATGCCCATCTCGCCCGCGCTGGGCTCGATACCGATGATCCGGCCCTTGAACCGGTCCGCCTCGCCCTTGAGGTCCGCCAGGGAGTCGACGCCCTTCACATAACCGGGCACGGACAGCTCCAGGGACGTCTCGCCGTACCAGGAGCCCATGTCCTCCAGCCGGTCCTTGTACTTGGCCCAGTAGGAGGCGTGGGTGGTCGGCAGCCAGGAGTCGGTCTGGATGTCGATCTGGCCGTTCGCCTGGCCGGTGTAGAGCGCCCCGGCCTCGTACTGGGTGGCCTCGACCTCGTAACCGCGCCGCTCCAGCATCTCCTTCCAGAGGAAGGTGGACGCGATGCCCTCGTCCCAGGGGATGTAGCCCATGCTGATCTTCTTGCCCTGGCCGACATCGCCGCCGTCGGCGACCGCGGAGGTCTTGTCCCCGCCGAAGATGCTCATGCCGCCCGCGACGAGCGCGAGCACGACCACGCCGACGACGGCGACCGAGGGCCGCGGCCGGTGGTCCCAGATCTTGAACGAACCGCTCAGCGCCTGCGCCTTGGCCAGCGCGCGGCGGCCCACCGGGGAGACGATCCGGCCGAGCGCGCCGGTCATCCGGTCGAGGTACATGGCCAGGATGACGATGGAGACGCCCGCCTCGAAGCCGAGGCCGATGTCGACGTTGCCGATGGCGCGGTAGACGGCGCCGCCGAGTCCGCCGCCGCCGACCATGCCGGCGATGACGACCATCGACAGGCCCAGCATGATCACCTGGTTGATGCCGGCCATGATCGTGGGGAGCGCGAGCGGGAGCTGCACACGCAGCAGGGTGTTGCGCGGGCTGGTGCCGAACGCCTCGGCCGCCTCGACCAGTTCGGCGTCGACCTGCCGGATGCCCAGCTCCGTCATACGGACGCCGGGCGGCAGGGCGAAGATGATCGTGGCGATGATGCCGGGCACCACGCCGACGCCGAAGAAGATGATGCCGGGGATCAGATAGACCATCGCGGGCATCGTCTGCATGAAGTCGAGCACGGGCCGGATGACGGCGCTCACGGTGGCCGAGCGGGAGGCCCAGACACCGAGCGGCACGGCGACCACCAGGATGACGATCGTGGCGACGAGCACCAGCGAGAGCGTCGACATGGCGAGTTCCCACAGCTCGATCGAGTCGATGAGCGCGAACCCGACGAACGCGAGCACGGCGGCCAGCAGACCGCGCAGCCACCAGGCGAGCACGGCCAGGATGCCGGCGAGGACGAGCGGTTCGGGGCCGCTCAGGACCGCGTCGACGGCGTCGTACATACCGGTGACGAGCGAGCTGATGGCGTCGAACAGCCAGGAGAGATGGCGCTGGAGGAAGTCGACCCCGCTGTCGACCCACTCACCGAGCGGGAGCCTAGGCACTGGCCGCCTCCTTGCCGACGGACAACGTTGCCGGGGCCCCGTCGGCGACCGGTACGGACGTGCCGACAGCCGCGTCGGCGGGCGTCATCGGCTCGCCGAGCACGGCCAGCAGCCTGGCGCGCGGTACGACTCCGACCAGGCGGCCCTTGTCGTCTGTGACGGCGACGGGGACGGAGCTGGTCGAGCAGGGGGTGAACAGCTCGATGATCGGGGTGCTCGTGGTGACGCTGGCGGGCGCCGCCGCGAGCACGTCGTCATCGGTACGCAGTTCCTTGCCGCCCTCCGTACGGAGGCCGTGCGCGGTGTCGGCGTCCGCCATGATCGCCCCGGCGGTCAGGACGCGCGAGCGGTCGACGTCCTGGGTGAAGGAGGCGACGTAGTCGTTGGCCGGGGTGACGAGGATGTCCTCGGCGGTACCGAGCTGGACGATCTCGCCGTCGCGCATCACGGCGATCCGGTCGCCGAGCCGCATGGCCTCGTTGAGGTCGTGGGTGATGAAGACGATGGTCTTCTTCAGCCGCTTCTGGAGTTCCAGGAGCTGGTCCTGCATGTCACGGCGGATCAGCGGGTCGAGCGCGCTGAACGACTCGTCCATGAGCAGCAGGTCCGCGTCGGTGGCCAGCGCGCGGGCCAGGCCCACCCGCTGCTGCATACCGCCGGAGAGCTCGTCGGGCCAGGCCTTCTCCCAGCCGGCCAGGCCCGCGAGTTCGAGTGCCTGGGTGGCACGTTCGTTCCGTGCGGCGCGCGGGACGCCCTGGACCTCCAGTCCGTATCCCGCGTTCTCCAGCACGCTGCGGTGCGGGAAGAGCGCGAAGTGCTGGAAGACCATGCTGATCTTGGTGGAGCGCACGGTGCGGAGCTCGGCCGTGCTCAGGGCGGTCAGGTCCTGACCGTCGAAGAGCACCCGGCCGGCCGTCGGCTCCAGCAGTCCGTTGAGCATGCGCAGCAACGTGGACTTGCCGGATCCGGAGAGTCCCATCACGACGAAAATCTGCCCCGGGTCGACGGAGAACGAGGCGTCGATCACCGCGGCGGTCGTACCTTCGGCGCGCAGCTCCTCGCGGTCCGTGCCGCTCCGGAGCCTCTCCACCGCTTCATCGGGTCGTGCGCCGAATACCTTGTACAGGTGTTCCGCCTGGAGCCTGGACACATATACCTCACGCCGTCGAAATGAGAAACGGCCCGCCACCCCCGCCGGCGGGCCGTGGAGCGGCACGGGGTCTGCCCGTGGTGTCCGGTCGACGGTCTCGGAAAGTCCGTGTCCGGGTCCGCTCCGTGTGCGCGCCTGCCCTGGTCCTCATGACCCAAACATTTATGTGGTCCATACCACCCGGCGCGCCGCCGCGCAGGTCAGAGCGGTCCCGCCGGCGTCCGACGGCGGTACGTGTCCGCCGTCCGGCCGCTGTCAGTGGCATGCGGCATCATCGGGGTGTGACGCGACGCCTGATGCTCCTCGACACCGCCTCCCTCTACTTCCGGGCCTATTTCGGGGTCCCCGACTCGGTGCGCGCCCCCGACGGCACGCCCGTCAACGCGGTCCGGGGCCTGCTCGACTTCATCGCCC
This sequence comes from Streptomyces sp. NPDC058653, assembly GCF_042716895.1. Lineage (NCBI taxonomy): Bacteria > Bacillati > Actinomycetota > Actinomycetes > Kitasatosporales > Streptomycetaceae > Streptomyces > Streptomyces sp. NPDC058653. Next base: position 178,035 of record NZ_JBHXRM010000008.1, read on the forward strand.
GGCTCGTCCAGGACCACCACCCGGACGATCTCGTGGCCTGCTGGGACGACGACTGGCGGCCGCGGTGGCGGGTGGACCTCATCCCGTCGTACAAGGCGCATCGCGTGGCGGTGGAGAGGCCGGAGGGACCGGACGAGGAGGAGACGCCGGACACGCTGGCGCCGCAGGTCCCGATCATCGAGGCGGTGCTCGACGCGCTGGGGATCGCCCGGGTCGGCGCCCCGGGTTACGAGGCGGACGATGTGATCGGCACGCTCGCCGGGCGCGCCCCGGGCCCGGTGGACGTGATCACCGGCGACCGCGACCTGTATCAGCTGGTGGACGACGCCCGCCAGGTGCGGGTGCTCTATCCGCTGAAGGGGGTCGGCTCGCTCCAGGTGACGGACGAGGCGTGGCTGCGTGAGAAGTACGGGGTCGACGGTCCGGGCTACATCGATCTGGCGCTGCTGCGCGGCGACCCGAGCGACGGGCTGCCGGGCGTGCCGGGGATCGGCGAGAAGACGGCGGCGAAGCTCCTCGACGCGTACGGCGATCTGGCGGGGATCATGGCGGCGGTGGACGATCCGCGGTCCGGTCTCACTCCCTCGCAGCGCAAGCGGCTGGACGAGGCCAGGGCGTATGTGGCGGTCGCGCCCAAGGTGGTGCGGGTGGCCGGGGACGTGCCTCTGCCGGACTTCGACCCGGCGCTGCCGTCCGAGCCGCTCGACCCGGAGCTGGTGGAGGCGCTGGCCGCGCGGTGGGGTCTGAACAACGCCATGCACCGGCTGCTCACCACCTTGCGGAAGTGACGGCGGGACACATGGATCGCGCGCCGACCGACCACGAGGTGTTAACTTAGGCATACCTAAGCAATTCACGGCCGTCGAGCGGCGGTCGCGTGCCTCACGAGTCGAGGGAGACGCCGTGGCAGCAGAGCCGGCCCGCAGGTCACCGAAGGTCCACGAGGCACGGGTGATACGCACCCAGCGCATCACGCCGCACATGGTACGGCTGGTCCTCGGCGGCGACGGACCCGCCGGGCTCCGCGCGGGCGAGTTCACCGACCACTACGTGAAGCTGCTGTTCGCCGCCGAGGGTGTCGCGTATCCCGAGCCGTTCGACATGGACCGTATCCGCGAGGAGTTCCCGCGCGAGCAGTGGCCCACCACCCGTACGTACACGGTGCGCGAGTGGAATCCGGCCGCCGGCGAGATCACGATCGACTTCGTGGTGCACGGCGACGAGGGCCTGGCGGGTCCCTGGGCGGCGGCGGCACGGCCCGGCGAGACGGTGCGGTTCCTGGGCCCCGGCGGGTCGTACGCCCCCGACCCGGCCGCCGACTGGCATCTGTTCGTCGGTGACGAGAGCGCGCTGCCCGCGATCGCCGCGTCCGTCGAGCGGGCTCCGGAGGGCGCGAGGATCCACGCCTTCGTCGAGATCGAGGGCCCGGAGGAGGAGCAGAAGATCGCGGCTCCGGCGGGCGCCGAGATCGTCTGGCTGCACCGCGGGGAGCGCCCCGTCGGCGAGGCGCTGGTCGCCGCCGTACGGGCCCTGGACTTCCCCGCCGGTGACGTGCACGCGTTCGTGCACGGCGAAGCCGGTTTCGTGAAGGAGCTGCGCCGTCATCTGCGGCACGACCGGCAGGTCCCGCGCGAGCGGCTGTCGATCTCGGGCTACTGGCGGCTGGGCCAGAACGACGAGGCGTGGCGCGCGGTCAAGCGCGAGTGGAACGAGCAGGTGGAGCGCGAGCAGGAGCCCCGGACGGCCTGACCGCGCGAGCCCCTCGGCCGCCGGGCGGAGTCCGCCCGGCGGCCGGGGAGTGCGGCCGAGGACGGCGGCCGTCGCGGGGTCAGACGGATTTCTGGTACGACCGGAACGTCCGGGTGGAGAGCCAGACCGCGACGGCCGCGAGCACCAGCAGCGGTCCCCCGCGGCTCAGCACCCCACCCCAGTCGGGATCGGGCGCCATGGCCGAACGGCCCGCGACCATCGCCCAGTTGACCGGGTTGAAGTCCGCGACGCGCGCCATCCAGGAGGGCATCTGGGCGGGCGCCATGAAGGCGGAGGAGAGAAACGTCAGCGGCAGCAGCAGGAAGGTGTTGATGCCGATGATCGACTCCCGCTGCCGGACCAGCATGCCCAGCGCGTTGGAGAGCGCCCCGAAGACCGTGCCGAGCAGGATCGCGCAGAGCAGGAGCACGAGCAGACCGCCCACGCCGCCCGGATAGTCGGCGCCGCCGAGCATCCCGAGCAGCAGGATGATCACGGACTGGACGGCCGTACTGATGCCGTTCTGCACGACGTTGGCGTTCATCAGCGCGCTGCGGCTGACCGGCGTGGTCAGGAAGCGGTTCAGTGTGCCGCGCTCGATCTCCTCCAGCGTGCCCATGCCCGCCCACATGCTGGAGCCGAGCGCGCTCATCACCACGATCCCGGGGATCAGATAGTCCAGATAGGACGTGGTGCCGAAGCCGCCGAGCTCGACGACCTTCTTGAAGAGATTGCCGAAGAGGAAGAGCCAGATCACCGGCTGGACCAGCTGGATCACCAGGAAGACGGGCTGCCGCAGCAGCGCCATGAGCTGACGCTGTGTCATGTACCAGGTCTGGGTGAGGACTCCGGAGCTCATCGGGCGCCTCCCGCCGTGAGTGCGGGGACGTCGGAGCCGTCGGCGGTCCGCTGGGCGTCCGCCTCGGCGAAGCGGCGCCCCGCGTAGCGCAGATAGACGTCGTCGAGCGAGGGCCGGGCCACGGTCGCGGTGGCGACGGCCGCTCCGCACCGCTCCAGCGCGGCGAGCAGCGCGGGTACGGCGGCGGGGCCGTCGTCGGCCCGGACGCTGACCCTGCGGCCGTCGACCTGTACGTCCTGTACGCCGGGCAGCCTGTCGAGCGCCTCGCTCAGCGCCGTACGGTCGCCGTCGGCGCGCAGCTCCACATGGACGGCGTCACCGTGCAGTTCGCCCTTCAGCTCGTCTGGGGTGCCCTCGACGACGACCCGGCCGCGGTCGACGATCGCGATGCGTTCGGCGAGCCGGTCGGCCTCCTCCAGATAGTGCGTGGTCAGCAGGATCGTCAGGCCCTCCTCGCCGGCGAGCCTGGCTATCTCCTCCCACATCGCCGTACGGGCCTCCGGGTCGAGGCCGGTCGTCGGCTCGTCCAGGAAGAGCACCTCGGGCCGGTGCACCAGGCCGAGCGCCACGTCGAGCCGGCGCTGCATGCCGCCCGAGTAGCCCCTGACCGGCCGCCCCGCCGCGTCGCCGAGGGCGAAGCGGTCGAGCAACGCGTCGACGCGCGTGGTCAGTTCGGCGCCCCTGAGGCCGTAGAGACGGCCCTGGAGGAGCAGGTTCTCGCGGCCGGTCGCGACGGGGTCGGAGCCGGACCTCTGGGCGACGACCCCGATCGAGCGCCGTACCCGGTCCGGGTGGCGCAGGACGTCGTGCCCGGCGACGGTGGCGGTGCCGCTGTCGGGGCGGGCCAGGGTGGTGAGGATCTTGACGGTGGTCGACTTGCCGGCGCCGTTGGGCCCGAGCAGTCCGAGGACGGTGCCGGCCCCGACGGTGAGGGACATCCCGCCGAGCGCGGTGACGTCCCCCGGGTAGGTCTTGACGAGATCGCGCGCCTCCACTGCGGGCGCGCCGGTACTGCGGTCGGTCATGACAGAGCTCTCCTGTGGTGAACGGTCGTGGGCAGGCCGGACCGATCCCGTGCCAAGAGCTCCGAGCTATCCTGGGTGTGCCGCACCTCGACGGCCGGAGCGCTTTCACGAGTGGTCAGGTCTGGGGTTCGTAACCCTGGCGGGGCTGCGCCAACAGCGCCCGCCAGGGCTTTCTCGTCTCTCGTCTCATCACCCGCTCCGGGGCGCCCCGTTCAGGGCGCCAGCGGGTCCTGGCCCTCCAACTCCCGCCACTTCTCGGGCGTCTCGCCGGTGGCGGTGAACCGCCGCCAGTCGTCGACGCCGCCGAGTCTCCCTTCGGCGATCTCCCTGAGCAGACCGCGGACCCAGGTGGCCTGGGCCCCCGTCATGTGCAGCTGGTACTCGGTCTCCACGACGAAGAGCCGGGGCAGTGTCCGGCGCAGCAGCCTCAGGACCTCCCCGACCTCCGCGCAGTGGCTCTCCAGCGCCTCGGCCCGCTTCTCCAGCAGGACCACCACCTCGTCCGGCGGCAGCACCCCGATCAGTGAGAGCGCGGTCTCGAAGAGCGGGTACTCCCGCGCGGGTACGGCGACGAGTTCGGCCATCCAGTCGAGCATCTCCCGCCGCCCGGCCTCCGTGAGCCCGTACAGGGTGCGCTCGGGCCGGTTGCCCTGCCGCTGAACGTCGGCGACCTCGACGTAACCGTGCTTCTCCACGTTCCGGACCACGGTGTACAGCGAGCCGAAATTGATCTTGACGCTGTTCTCCTTGCCGCGCCGGCGCAGCGTCTGGGCGATCTCGTAGGGGTGCATGGGGCGCTCGGAGAGGAGCGCCATGACGGCGAGTGCCAGCGGATTCCTGAGCCGGCGTCGCTCGGCGCCCATCGCTCCCCCCTTCCGCTCCACTACCCTGTCCCGAATACTCGGCGGCGAACATATCGCGAGCCGGAACACCGGTCAACCACGCTATATCGCGAATTTACCCAGCCATTGCCCACCCCGGACCCACCGGACGCAGAACACACCAATCCACGGGGAAGACGGCTCCGAACGGACACTGAAGCCGTCCGGTCCGCCGGACGGGCTACCGTCCGCACCTTGGAGGAACAGCCGCGTGAAACAAGCCGTGCACATCGCCGGCCCCGCCTCTGCGGGGCCGGACCTTCAGGAATTGCTGGGCCGCGTGGCCCGGGGCGACCAGGAGGCCTTCACCCGGGTGTACGACCTGGTCTGCGGGCCGGTCCTCGGACTGGTCCGCTCCGTCCTGCGCGATCCCGCCCAGTCCGAGGAGGTGACCCAGGAGGTCCTGCTGGAGGTCTGGCGCAGCGCCCCGCGCTACCAGGCGTCCCGCGGCAGCGGCATGACCTGGGTGCTCACCCTCGCGCACCGGCGCGCGGTGGACCGGGTGCGCTCCGCCCAGGCGTCCAGCGACCGCGAGCGGCGGGCGGCGCTCCTGGACCGGACCCCGGCCTTCGACGAGGTCACGGAACAGGTCGAGTCCCGGCTGGAGCGTGAACAGGTACGACGCTGTCTGCGTACTCTCACCGAACTCCAGCGCCAGTCGGTCACCTTGGCGTACTACCAGGGGCTCGCCTACCGGGAAGTGGCCGAACTGCTCTCCGTGCCGCTCGGCACGGTCAAGACACGACTGCGCGACGGACTCATCCGGCTGCGCGACTGCCTGGGGGTGGGCGCATGAGCGGCACGGCCGAACTGCACACGTTGACCGGCGCGTACGCGCTGCACGCCCTGGCGCCGGAGGAGGCGGCCGAGTTCGAGAAGCACCTGGAGCAGTGCTCCGCCTGCGAGCGGGAGGTGGCCGAACTGATCGCCACCACCACGCGCTTGGGGCTCGCCGTGACCGTGACCCCTCCCCCCGAGCTCAAGGAGCGGGTACTGCGGAGGATCGCCACCGAACGCCAGGAGCCGCCCAGGGTCACCCAGGAGTCCCGGGGCACCGGGGGCGGCGGCGCGAAGGGCCGGGCACTGTCGCGCTTCGCGCTGGCCGCCTGTCTGGCCGCCGCGGTCGGTCTCGGCGGGGTGGCGGTGTGGCAGCACCAGGAGGCGCGGGACGCCCGCGCGCGGGTGTCGGCCGCGCAGGAGAGGTCCGAGGCGCTGGCCGCCGTACTCGCGGCGCCCGACGCCAGGATCAGAACGGGCGAACTGCCCGGCGGGGCGACCGGCACGGTCGTCGTGTCGCGGGAACGGGACAAGGCGGCGTTCATCGCCTCCGGGATGCCGAAGCCGCCCGGCGGCAAGGTCTACCAGCTCTGGTTCTCCGACGGCGGCTCGATGCGGGACGCGGGGCTGATGGATTCCTCCGCGGCATCGGGCCCGGTGCTGATGGCCGGTTCCGTCGGAGAGGCGTCGGCCATGGGCATCACCGTCGAACCGGCGGGCGGCTCCGACCGGCCGACCTCCGACCCGTTGGCGCTGATGGACCTCCCGGCCTGAGCGGCCCGGCCGACCGGGCGGCGGAGACGGGCGGAGTCAAGAACCGGTCCCTCTTCTCCTTCGTACGGGTGACAGACCAATCCGCCGAACGCCTCGCACCGAATGCCCGGTGTGAGCGGAGACCAGAGGGACCCGAGGAGCGAGACCGGCCAAGTGCCGCGTGGCGTACGACTGGTGCGCGGCGTTCTGGCCGGGCTCGGCGGGTTGATCGCCGGGCTCGTGGCGCTCTGCGTCGCGGAGCTGGTCTCGGCGGCCGTACGGCCGGAGGCGGGACCCGTCACCGCGGTGGGCGGCGCTGTCATCGACCGCACCCCGGCGGCGGTGAAGGACTTCGCCGTCCGGAACTTCGGGAACGACGACAAGCTGGTGCTGCAACTGGGCATCCTGGTCCTCCTGGCGGTCTTCGCCATGGCGGTCGGGGCGGCCTCGCTGCGGTACCGGAGGGCCGGCTCGGCCGCAGTCCTGGTCTTCGGCGCGATCGGCGCACTGGCTGCGGTGGAACGGCCGGACGGCCGCGCATCCGACGCCCTGCCCTCGGTCGTGGGCGCGCTGGTGGCCTGCGGTGTGCTGTATCTGCTCGCCGGCCGGCTCGCCTTCCGTCCGGCCCCCCATGGGGACCGGGAGACGGACGGGACCCACCCGACACCTGCCGGACCCTCGAAGGGCTTCGACCGGCGCGGGTTCGTCGTCGCCGCGACAGCAGCGGCGGTGGCGTCGGCCGGAGCGGGCGTGCTCGGCCGCCGGCTCAACGCGTCGGGGGCGGCCGAGGCCGCGGCCTCACGCCGGACCGTCGCCCTGCCCGGCCCGTCCTCACCGGCCCGGCGCATACCCGCCGGGGCCGACCTGGGGATCGGGGGCCTCTCGCCCTTCACGACGTCCAACAAGGACTTCTACCGGGTGGACACCGCCCTGGTCGTCCCACGTGTCGACGCCGACCGCTGGCGTCTGCGCATCCACGGCAAGGGCGTGACCCGGCCGCTCTCCCTCGGCTTCCAGGACCTGCTGCGACGGGAGCTGATCGAACGTGACATCACGCTGACCTGTGTCTCCAACGAGGTCGGCGGTCCCTACGTCGGCAACGCCCGCTGGATCGGTGTGCCCCTGGCCGCTCTGCTGGCGGAGGCGGGCGTCCGGCCCCCGTCCCGGGGCGGCCCCGCCGACCAGTTGGTGTCCCGTTCGGTGGACGGCATGACCATCGGCACCCCGGTCGAGACGGTCATGGACGGCCGGGACGCGTTGCTGGCGGTCGGTATGAACGGCGAACCCCTGCCGTTCGACCACGGCTTCCCGGTCCGGATGGTCGTCCCCGGCCTGTACGGATACGTCTCGGCGTGCAAATGGCTCGAAGACATCGAACTGACCACCTTCGCCGACTACGACGCCTACTGGGTCAAGCGCTCCTGGTCCCGCGAGGCACCGATCAAGACCCAGTCCCGGATCGACACGCCGCGCCCCTTCGCCTCGCCGAAGGCGGGCCTCGTGCCCGTCGCCGGGGTGGCGTGGGCCCAGCACCGCGGGATCGACCGGGTCGAGGTACGCGTCGACGGCGGCGAGTGGAACCGGGCCGAGCTCGCCACCGAGGCCAGTACCGACACCTGGCGGCAGTGGAGCTGGACATGGGCCGCCACGCCCGGTGACCACACCCTCGAAGTCCGCGCGACGGACCGGGACGGCGACACGCAGACGGCCGAGCGCGCCGGGACCGTACCCGACGGCGCGACCGGCAGGCACTCGGTGGTGGTCACCGTCGACTGAGGTCCCACCGAGTACCGCAGACCCCTCGTATCAACAGCACCACCTTTCAAGGAGATTGACATGAAGATCACCCGTTTCCAGCGTGCCGCCGTTACCGTCGCCGCCGCCGTCGCCCTTCCGCTGGCGCTGACCTCCTGCTCCAGCGACGACGGCGACACCACGTCGGAGTCCACGTCGGCCGCCGAGGACACCGCGGCGGCCCCCGAGGAGACGGCCGACGACGCCGCGGGCGACACCGCGGACGCCCCGTTCGGCCCGGCCTGCGCCTCCGTCCCGAAGACGGGCCCCGGCAGCTTCGACGGCATGGGCCAGGCGCCGGTCGCGACGGCCGCGTCCAACAACCCGGAGCTCTCCACCCTTGTCACCGCGGTGAAGAAGGCGGGCCTGGTCGACACCCTCAACACCGCCCAGAACATCACGGTGTTCGCCCCCACCAACGACGCCTTCGCCAAGATCCCGAAGGCCGACCTGGACGCGGTCCTCGCCGACAAGGCCATGCTGACCAAGATCCTCACCTATCACGTCGTGGGCGAGAAGCTGGCCAAGAAGCAGCTGGAGAGCGGCACTTACCCGACCCTCCAGAAGAGCACCCTCACCACGGCCGGCTCCGGGGACTCCTACAAGGTGAACGACTCGGCTTCCGTGGTCTGCGGCGACGTGCCCACGGCCAACGCCACGGTGCACATCATCGACACGGTGCTGATGCCGAAGTAGACCCGCACCCGGGGGGAGGGTTGTCCGGCCTCTCTATCCTGGCCGGATGCCCCTCACCCCCCGCCCGACGGCTCCGGACCCGACCCCCCGCACCGACCGCGCCCTCGGCGCGGCCGTCGGCTCCGCGGTCGGCGACGCGCTTGGGGCGCCCTTCGAGTTCGGTCCCCCCGGCGCCTTCGCCGCCCGCTTCCCCGACGGCGCGGGCGAGATGTGCGGCGGCGGTGGCTGGGACCCGGGCGAGGCCACGGACGACACACAGATGGCGGTCCTGATCGCCGAGTCGCTGCTGGAGCGCGGCGGTCTCGAACCTCCCGACGTCTTCGACCGGTTCCGGCGCTGGGCCGCCGCCGACCCCAAGGACATCGGGCTCCAGACGGAACAGGTCCTGACGAGCGGCGATCCCTGGGATCTCGCCGCTCCCCTCCACTACCAGCGATCCGGACGGGCCGCCGGCAACGGCTCGTTGATGCGCGCGGCCACTCCCGCCGTGTACTTCGCGGCGGCAGGCCGTGAGGCGACCATGTCGGCCGGCCGCCGGATCGCGGCCCTCACCCACGGCGACGCGGCGGCCTGGGAGGGCACCGCCGTACTGCACGAACTGATCCGGGTGGCTCTGGACGGCGGCGACCCCCTGGCCGCCGTGCCCTCCGTCCTGGGCGACGTGCGCGAGGACCACCGTCCACGCTGGGCCACCGTGCTCGACCCCGGCTGGCACCCCGACGACGCGACGGAGTTCAACGGCGCGGTGTGGCCCTGTCTGGGCTCCGCGCTCTGGGCGCTGCGGACCACCGACTCGTTCGAGGCCTCCCTCGCCGCCGCGATCGACCTGGGCGGCGACACCGACACCGTCGCGGCGGTCACCGGCGCGCTCACCGGCGCCGTGTACGGCTTCGCCGCGATCCCCCGGCGCTGGACCGGTCCGCTCCACGTCACCCTGCCCGGACACGGCGACCGGGTGCTGCGTACGCCCGAACTGGTCCGGCTGGCCGAGCGGTTGGCCGGATGACGAAGGGCCCGGACAGCTGGCCGTCCGGGCCCTTCGTCGCCGTACGCGTGTCCCACCGGGCGGATCGGGACCCGGCCTCAGCCCACCGAGCTGTACGCCACCACTCCGCGCAGCACCGCGTCGACCGCCTTGCGCGCGTTCTTCGCGACCGTGCTGTTCTCGCGGGGCGCCGCCGCGGCGATCTGTCCGAGGACGTCGATCACCTGCTTGCACCAGCGGACGAAGTCGCCCGCGGGCATCTCCGCGTCGCGCAGCACCTCGTCGAGTCCCTTGCCCGACGCCCACATGTGCACCGCCCAGGCGAAACCGAGGTCGGGCTCGCGCTGGCCGACACCCTCCGCCTGGTTGATCTTGAAGTCCTCCTCCAGCGCGTCGAGCCGGCCCCAGATGCGGACCATCTCGCCGAGCGCGGCCTTCGCCGCGCCGCTGGGCAGCCGGGGCGCCACCGCGTCGTCCGACTGGCGCGCCTCGAAGACCAACGCCGAGACGCACGCGGCCAGTTCCGCCGGGGAGAGCCCCTCCCAGACACCTTCGCGCAGACATTCGCTGGCCAGCAGGTCCAGTTCGCCGTAGAGCCGCGCGAGCCGCTTGCCGTTGCCCGTGACCTCGTCGCCGCGCAGATAGTCCATCTCCGTGAGGAGGGCGACGATACGGTCGAAGGTACGGGCGATGGTGTTCGTCCGGCCCTCGATCCGCCGCTCCAGCTGCCGGGTGTCCCGTTGCAGCCGGTGATACCGCTCCGCCCAGCGCGCGTGGTCCTCGCGCTCGTCGCAGCCGTGGCACGGGTGCGCGCGCAGCTCCGCGCGCAGCCGGGAGATCTCACGGTCGTCGGCGGCCGGGGCCCGCCCCTTGCGGTGCCGCTCCGGCACGATGTGACCGGCCTTCGACCGCAGCGCGGACGCCAGGTCCCGACGCGACTGCGGCGAGCGCTGGTTGAAGCTCTTGGGGATCCGCATCCGCTCCAACGGCTCGACCGGCACGGGGAAGTCCATCGACGCGAGCCGCTTGACCTGCCGCTCGGCGGTCAGGACCAGCGGCCTCGGGCCGTCGTGATACTCCATGCCCCGGTGCCCGTTGGCCCGCCCGGCAGGCAGCCCGGGGTCGAGCACCAGCGCCAGCCCGGCGAACTTCCCGGTCGGCACATGGATGACATCGCCCGGCTTGAGCTTCTCCAGCGAGGAGGCCGCGGCGGCCCGCCGCTGCACGGCGCCCTGCTTGGCCAGCTCCGTCTCACGGTCCTTGAGATCGCGGCGCAGCCGCGCGTACTCCTCGAAGTTCCCCAGATGGCAGGTCATGCCCTCCCGGTAGCCCGCCATCCCCTCCTCGTTCTTCTGGACCTGCCGGGAGATCCCCACCACCGACTTGTCCGCCTGGAACTGCGCGAACGACGTCTCCAGCAGCTCGCGCGAGCGGTGCCGGCCGAACTGCTGCACCAGATTGACCGCCATGTTGTACGACGGCCGGAAGCTGGAGCGCAGCGGATACGTGCGGGTGCCCGCGAGGCCCGCGAGCGCGCCCGGGTCCATGCCGCGCTGCCACAGGACAACGGCGTGGCCCTCGACATCGATGCCACGGCGGCCTGCGCGGCCGGTCAGCTGGGTGTACTCGCCGGGCGTGATGTCGGCGTGCTGCTCGCCGTTCCACTTGACGAGCTTCTCCAGGACGACGGACCTGGCGGGCATGTTGATACCGAGCGCCAGGGTCTCCGTGGCGAAGACGGCCTTGACCAGCCCCCGTACGAAGAGCTCCTCGACGACTTCCTTGAAGGTGGGCAGCATTCCGGCGTGGTGGGCGGCGATGCCGCGCTCCAGGCCCTCCAGCCACTCGTAGTACCCCAGCACATGCAGGTCCTCGGTGGGGATGGACGCGGTGCGCTCCTCCACGATCTCGCGGACGCGTGCGCGCCTGCTGTCGTCGTTGAGCCGCAGCCCGGCGTGCAGGCACTGCTGTACGGCGGCCTCGCAGCCGGCCCGGCTGAAGATGAAGGTGATGGCGGGCAGCAGATCCTCGGCGTCGAGCCGCTCGATGACCTCGGGCCTGCCCGGCGTCCAGATCCGGCCGCGCTGCCGGCGCTCGCGCTCCCGGTCCGCCTCCCGGACCATCTTGCCGCGGCGACGCTCACGCGGGTTGTACGTCTTCTGATTCTCCATCCGGGCCAGCCGGACGAGATCGGGGTTGACCTCGCGGCGGGCGCCGCCCCGGCCGCCGTGGTCGGTGCTCTCCTCGAAGAGGTCGTACATCCGGCGGCCCGCGAAGACGTGCTGCCACAGCGGCACGGGCCGGTGCTCGGAGACGATCACCTCCGTGCTGCCACGGACGGTGTCCAGCCAGTCACCGAACTCCTCGGCGTTGGAGACCGTCGCGGAGAGCGAGACCAGGGTCACGGACTCGGGGAGGTGGATGATCACCTCTTCCCAGACGGCGCCCCGGAAGCGGTCCGAGAGATAGTGCACCTCGTCCATCACGACATAGCCGAGCCCCGACAGGGACTGGGAGCCGGCGTAGAGCATGTTGCGCAGGACCTCGGTGGTCATGACGACCACCGGGGCGTCGGAATTGACGCTGTTGTCGCCGGTGAGCAGCCCGACCTTGTCCGCGCCGTAGCGTTTCACCAGGTCCGCGTACTTCTGGTTGGACAGCGCCTTGATGGGGGTGGTGTAGAAGCATTTGCGGCCCTCGGCGAGGGCCAGGTGCACGGCGAACTCGCCGACGATCGTCTTGCCCGAGCCGGTGGGCGCCGCGACCAGGACGCCCTTGCCGGACTCCAGCGCCTGGCACGCCTCGATCTGGAACGGATCGAGGCCGAAGTCGTACATCTCGCGGAACGGCGCGAGTGCGGTGGCCTGCTCGGCTGCCCGGATCCGAGCTGCGGCGTAACGCTCGGCCGGTGTGAGGTCCTCTGTCATCTTGCTCACGAGCCTACCCGTCACCTCTGACAGTCAGCGCGATCTTTACGGCCGGGGTACCGGCCCCTCAGCGGCCGGGGGCCGGGCGGCGCCGGGGACCCGGAGGGCCGGTCCCGGCGCCCACGGCGGGTGACCGATCAGGTGACGTCGTCGTAGCCGTTCACCCGGGCCGTGCGGTTGCCGTCCTGCTCGGGCAGCGCGGCCACCGACGGGACCGGTTCGACGCTGCCGACGCTCTCCGGGGTGTGGTCCAGCTCGGACGCCTCGTCGTCGTCCAGCGCGGCGTCGGGGTCGTTGCGCCGCCTGCGCCGGTCGTTCAGCAGGGAGAAGCCGACCGCTCCGAAGTAGAGGACCACGATCGGCCCGGCCAGCGCGAGCATGCCGACGGGGTCCGTGGTCGGGGTGACGACGGCGCCGAAGACGAAGACGCCCATGACGACGGCGCGCCACCAGCCGGCCATCCGGCGCCCGGTCACGACGCCGGTCATGTTGAGCATGACCAGCACGAGGGGCAGCTCGAAGGCGAGCCCGAAGACCAGCACCATGCGGGTGGTGAAGTCGATGACCTCTTCGAGGGAGAGGATGTTCGACGAGCCCTCCGGCGTCAGGCTGAGAAGCACCTTGAGGCTGATCGGGAGGATCACGTACGCCAGGTAGGCGCCGGCCGCGAAGAGGGGCACGGCCGTGGCGACGAAGCCGTACGTGTACTTCTTCTCGTTCTTGTGCAGACCGGGGGCGATGAAGGCCCAGAGCTGGTAGAGCCAGACCGGGCTGGAGCCGATGATGCCGGCCGTGAGGCTGACCCGGATCGTGGTGGTGAACGGCGCCGTGATCGTGTTGAAGGAGACCAGCGCGCAGTTGCCGCCGTCGCTGTCCTGCAAGCCTTCCTGGCACTTGGGCACGGTGTCGGCGAAGAACGTCATGATCGGCTCGCTGTAGACCGCGGCCACGATCGACACGACGACGATCGCCAGGATCCCCTTCGAGAGCCGGTTGCGCAGCTCACGAAGATGCTCCACGAGCGGCATGCGCCCCTCGGGATCCTTTTCCTCTGTGCGGGCAGACTTGGGCAACCCACGTCCTCATCTCGTGCGGCAGGCCGTCACCGTGCCCGGTGCGTGCATCGGCCCAGGTGTCGGATCAGCGCTTGGTCGAGTCGGTCGGCTCGGCGACGGGACGCGAGCTGGTGACATCGCCGGGCGCGGCCTGGATCGTCCGGGGCGCGGGCTGGTCCGGGTCGGCGGACGTGGTCGGCGGGTCCGTGGGAGCGGTGCCGCTCTTGTTGTCGTCGGACTTCATCGCCTTCGCCTCACTCTTGAGGATGCGCGCCGACTTGCCGAGGGAACGGGCCATGTCGGGCAGCTTCTTGGCGCCGAAGAGCAGGATGATGACGACAAGAATGAGGATGATCTCGGTGGGGCCGAGCCTACCCATAGCGATTACCTTCTTCACCGAGGCGACAGGAGTCTTGGACGACAGCCGGACAGTTGTCTGACCACCGTGCTGGCAGCGATCGTAACCCGCAGGGGTAAACGCAGGGCAATGCCTGTGCGTACTCCCTACGACGGCCCCCGCCTCCAGTCCGAGACCGCTTCGTCACCCTACCGCCCGAACTCGCGATGGAGGGAGGGTGCATTCATTTATCGGATGGCATCGCCGGTCCTGGCGAGATGGGTGGCGGCCAGCTCCAGCTCCTCGGCCGCCTGATTGATGCGCCGGGTCGTGGAGGCGACCTGGTGACCGAGGCGCTGGGCCTCGACGAAGACCCGGATCGCGAGAACACCGAGCACGGTGAGTCCGCAGAATCCGAGGGCGATGGCGAGCATGGGCCAGAACACGCGAGGAGCCTTTCCCCTAGAGAGTCGAATGCAGGCGCAGTGTCCGCACGCCGCCGCCCAGGAGCAGTTCGACGATGCGTTCCCCGGCGGGTCTGCGCACCGCCGTCCCGCACTCGGGGCAGGTGAACGAGTAGAAGGTCGTACGGCGGCTGGCGCCGATCGCGAGCCGTAGCGCGCCGGCCGAGAGTTCGAAGCGGGCCCGGCACTCGGGGCAAGCGGCCTGGAAGAGGACCGGCGCCATGGACATTTCCCCCATATCCCCTAGCTCTGTCGGTGGTCGTCCGCGTCGTACGCCGCCAGCGCCTCGCGTGCCGCCAGCCGCGCGCTCTCCGCGAGCTCCGGCGGGGAGGTGATCCGGCCGTCCCTGCCGAGCCGCAGCGCGAGCCGCCGCAGCGAGGCGGGCGCCGGCGTACGCAGGGTGATCCGCAGCCCGCCGTCGGACAGCTCCTCCGCGCTGTCGTGCGGGTAGTACTCGGCGACCCAGCGCCCGCCGGGGCCGACCTCGACCACCACCTCGGGGTCCTCGGCCGCCGGCTGCACCAGCCCCTCCGAGAGATCACGCAGCTCCAGCTCCGGCGGCGCGGCCGGCTCGTCGAGCAGCCTGATCTCGGCGACCCGGTCGAGCCGGAACGTACGCCGCGCCTCGGAGAGCCGGCACCACGCCTCCATATACGTGTGGCCCACCGCGAACAGCCGGATCGGGTCGACCTCACGCTCGGTCAGCTCGTCGCGCGCCGGGGAGTAGTAGCGCAGCCAGAGCCGGCGCCGCTCCGAGATGGCCCGGTCCACATCGGCGAAGACCCCGCCCTCGGACTCGAAGGTGACCGAGAGCCGGGAGCTGGCACCCGCCGCCTCTCCGGCGGCGGCCTCCAGTTTGGCGGTGGCCCGCAGCAGCGCCTGCCGGTCGCTCTCCCGCAGCCCCGGCAGGGTGGCGACGGCGCGGGCGGCCACCAGCAGGGCGGTCGCCTCGTCCGCGGCGAGCCGCAGCGGCTCGGCGACGTCGTCCGGGTTGTGCCACCAGATGCGGTCGCCGTCGGTGTCGATGTCGAGGAGGTCGCCGCCGCGGAAGCTCGTCCCGCACATGGGCAGGACGTCGAGGTCGGAGATCAGCTCGTCCTCGGTGATCCCGAAGGCGCGGGCGACGTCCTGGACGTGCGCGCCGGGGCGCTCACGCAGATACGTCACCAGCGAGAGCATCCGGCGCGTCTGGTCGATGGCGTTGGCTGCCATGGTGTGTAGGAAGTCCCCTCAGGCCTTGGCGACTGCGCGCAGCCGGTCCACGACGTCGGCCCGCAGGTCCGCGGGCTCCAGCACGACCACGTCGGGGCCGAACTCCACCAGCCACGCGTCCAGGCCGTGCCCGTACGGGATCTCCAACTCGTCCCAGCCGTCGCCCAGTTCCCGTGACGAGACCGCCCGTGCGCGCAGCGGATAGCCGCTCTCGGAACGGAGCCGGATCAGCGCCGAGCGCGTCGCGGTCTCACCCGCCCAGGTCTCGACCGTCTCGCGCACGGTCACCACGTCGGGTACGGCCGCGGTGAACAGCCCCGTCCTGGAGCGGACCCGGCCGGTGATCCGGGAGAGCCGGAAGACCCGCTCGGCCCTGCGCTCGCGGTCCCAGCCGGCCAGATACCAGTGGCCCCGCCAGCACTCCAGGGTCCAGGGCTCGACCTGGCGCTGCTCGGGCTTGGCGGCGTTGGCCTTGCGGTAGTCGAAGACCACGGGCCGACGGTCGCGGCAGGCCAGCATCAGCGGCTCGAACGCGGCCTCGTGGACGGGGATGCGCGGCTCCAGGGCGCTGTGGTGCGCCTCGTACGAGTCCTCCGCCTCCGGCATGCCCGCGGCCCGCAGCTTCTGGAGCGCGCCGCTGGCGGCTCCCGCGAGCCGGGCCTGCTGCCAGACCTTGGCGGCGAGACCGAGCGCGGCGGCCTCCTCCGCGTCCAGGGTGATGGCGGGGAGCCGGTTGCTGTCCCGGCGGGCGAGATAGCCGGTCTCGCCGTCCAGGTTCTCCACCGTCTCGATGACCAGACCGAGCTCGCGCAGATCGTCCTTGTCCCGCTCGAACATCCGGTTGAAGGAGTCGTCGGAGCCGGCTTCCAGATATGCCTCGATGGACTCGCGCAACTCGCGCTTGCTGAGCGGGCGCCGTGTACCGAGCAGGCACAGCGCGAGATTCATCAACCGCTCGGCCTTGGCAATGGCCATCGACGCCCTACACCTCATTTGATAGTGCCGGATCCGCGCGTCGACCGTACCGCCCGGCGGTCCCTCGGTAAAAGCCGAGGGCCCATGCCGGACAGCATGGGCCCTCTGTGTGTCCGTAACCGACCGGACCGGTACGTCGTCGTATCGACAAACGCCGATCGGACGGCGAACTCGATCAGACGGAGACGAGATCGCAGACGAAGATCAGCGTCTCGCCGGGCGCGATGGCCCCGCCGCCCGCGCCACGCTCGCCGTACGCGAGGTGGGAGGGGATCGTCAGCTGGCGACGGCCGCCGACCTTCATGCCCTGGACACCCTGGTCCCAGCCGGAGATGACCTGTCCGAGACCGAGCTGGAAAGAGAGCGGCGCACCGCGGTTCCAGGAGGCGTCGAACTCCTCACCGGTGGAGAAGGCCACGCCCACGTAGTGGACGGAGACGGTGTCGCCCGCCTTGGCCACGGCGCCATCGCCCTCCCAGATGTCCTTGATCTCCAGGTCGGCCGGCGGCTCGCCACCCGGGAAGTCGATCTCGGGCTTCTCGATGCTCACTGAACTGCTCCTCTAAATGATGAACGGGGCAACCGGCACAGTCTTACACCTTCGCCAGGATGTCCACGGCGAACACCAGCGTGGAGTTCTTGGGGATGCCCTGCTGCTCCTTGTCGCCGAAGGCGTCGGCCGGCGGGATCACGATCAGCACGCGGCTGCCGACCTTCTTGCCCACGACGCCGTCCTTCAGTCCCTTGAGGGTGAGCTGCGGCAGCGGGAACGTGACGGTCTTGCCGTTCTTGTACGTGCTGTCGAAGGTCTTGGCGTCCTTCCACAGCAGTGCCTCGTAGTTCAGCACGACCGTGTCGGTGGCCTTGACGGCCTCGCCCTTGCTCTCCAGCACATAGTTGGAGACGAGCTTGGTGGGCGGGTCCGACTTCGGGACCTTGACCGTGGGGGCCTTGCCGTCGGCGTTGACCCCGACCTTGGGCAGGTCGGCGTCGGTCTGCGCGACCTCGGTGCCCTTGGCGGTGGTCGGGACCTGCGTCGCCTTCAGGACGTCGACGACGAAGACGAGGGTGGAGTTGGGCTTGATGTCGCCCTGGCCCTGCGCCCCGTAACCGAGCTCCGGCGGGATGACCAGCTCGACACGGCTGCCGACCTTCTGGCCCTCCAGGCCCTTGTCCCAGCCCTGGATGACCATGCCGGCGCCGAGCGTCAGATCGAAGGGAGCCTTGCGGTCGAAGCTGTTGTCGAAGGGCTTGGTGGAGTCCCAGGACTGGCCCAGGTAGTTGACCTGGATCGCGTCGCCCTTCTTGAGCTTCGCGCCGTCACCCTCGCTGATGACGTCGGTCTGCAGCTCCTTCGGGGGCTTCCCCTCGCCCTTTCCGAGGGTCGGCTTCTCACCGAACTTGGATCCCGCGGTGATCTCGGGAAACCCGTTCTTGGACGAGGTGGAGTCGGAGCCTCCGTCGTCACCGCACGCCGCCACGGAGAGCAGCAGTAGGGGGATGACGACGAGGCCGGCAAGTCGGCGCACGAATTCCTCAGATCTCAGAAGGTTGGGTTTGGGTCCTCGACACTCTAGGGGGTGTCTTGTCGATCAGGTCGGATCAGCGAGCGGGGTCTGGCGCGTGCGATCGCAAGGCGGAGGAGGGAGGCATGGCGGAGCCATGCCGACCGACGACAACGCGGCGATCGTGCGTGCCAGGGACCGCGAGCCCGGCCTGATCGACAAGACACCCCCTTAGGCGTGGCAGGGGCCCCGCACGAGGAACGTACGGGGCCCGAGTCGCGTTCCGGGACGACTGATGTCGCCCCTCGACGGTCACATACCGGCGATCAGCTTTTCGACCCGGTCGTCCACCGAGCGGAACGGGTCCTTGCAGAGCACGGTGCGCTGCGCCTGGTCGTTGAGCTTGAGATGGACCCAGTCGACGGTGAAGTCCCGCCGCTGCTCCTGGGCCCTGCGGATGAAGTCACCGCGCAGCCGTGCCCGGGTGGTCTGCGGGGGCACCGACTTGCCCTCGAAGATCTTCATGTCGTTGCAGATCCGGGCCGCCTGGCCGCGCTTCTCCAGCAGGTAGTAGAGCCCGCGGCGGCGGTGGATGTCGTGGTAGGCGAGGTCTATCTGGGCGACCCGGGGGTGGGACATGGTCATGTTGTGCTTGGCCCGGTAGCGCTCCAGGAGCTTGTACTTCATGACCCAGTCGATCTCGGTGCCGATCCGGTCCAGGTCCTCGGCCTCGATCGCGTCGAGCGTACGGCCCCAGAGCTCCAGGACCTGCTCCACGGTGCCGGTGCGGATGCCCCGGCGGTCGACGAAGTCCACGGCCTTCTCGTAGTACTCCCGCTGGACCTCGATCGCGGACGCCTCGCGCCCGCTGGCCAGGCGCACCTTGCGCTGGCCGGTGATGTCGTGGCTGACCTCGCGGATCGCCCGGATCGGGTTCTCCAGGGTGAGGTCGCGCATGACCGTGCCCGCCTCGATCATGCGCAGCACGAGATCCGTGGCGCCGACCTTGAGGAGCATGGTCGTCTCGGACATGTTCGAGTCGCCGACGATCACATGCAGCCGGCGGTAGCGCTCCGCGTCGGCGTGCGGTTCGTCACGGGTGTTGATGATGGGACGGGAGCGGGTGGTCGCGGAGCTGACCCCCTCCCAGATGTGCTCGGCGCGCTGACTGACGCAGTAGACCGCGCCACGCGGAGTCTGCAGCACCTTGCCGGCGCCGCAGAGCAGCTGCCGGGTGACGAGGAACGGGATGAGGATGTCCGCGAGCCGGGAGAATTCCCCGTGGCGGGCGACGAGATAATTCTCGTGGCAGCCGTAGGAGTTTCCCGCCGAATCGGTGTTGTTCTTGAACAGATAGACGTCGCCCGCGATTCCCTCCTCGTGCAGGCGGCGTTCGGCGTCGACGAGCAGGCCTTCGAGAATGCGCTCGCCCGCCTTGTCGTGCGTGACCAGTTCGGTCACGTTGTCGCATTCGGGTGTCGCGTATTCCGGATGCGATCCCACGTCGAGGTAGAGGCGGGCGCCGTTCCGCAGGAAGACGTTGCTGCTGCGGCCCCATGACACAACACGGCGGAAGAGGTAGCGCGCCACTTCGTCAGGGGACAGCCGGCGCTGTCCCCTGAAGGTGCACGTGACGCCGTACTCGTTCTCCAGCCCGAAAATGCGGCGGTCCATGTCTGAACATTACGCCTGATGGCCTGAGCTGAAACCGTGTTGGGCCGCACCGTTGCGATCATTTTCGTAACCGGGTTCCGCAATGGGGTCGCTTCCGGTGTCACCGGGAGGGGGCGCGAGGACCTTGCGGGTGGCCAGCAGAACCAGCAGCGCGGCGGTGCCGCCCGCCCCCGCGACGGCGAAGCTCTCCGAGGTCCCGGCGAGTTCGACGACCGGACCGGCCACTCCCGTACCGAAGGCGGCGCCGACGCCGAAGGTGGTGACGAGCCAGGAGAACGCCTCCGTGACGGTGCCGCGCGGGGCATGCCGGTCGACCACGATGAAGGCGCAGGCCAGCGCGGGCGCCAGGGAGACGCCGGAGAGCGCGGCGAGCCCGGTCATGGCGACGACGCCGGGGGTGAGCGTCAGGGGGAGGTAGCCGGCGGCGAGCAGGGCGGTGATCCACAGCAGCCGGCGTTCGGGGGCGCCGGTCCACTGTCTGGCCCCGTACGCGAGGCCTCCCACCAGCGCGCCGAGACCGAGGGCGGCCATCAGCCAGCCGTAGACGGACTCGCGGCCCTGGTCGTCCGCGTACGCGACGCCGGCGACCGTGATGGAGCCGAGCGCCAGCCCGATGAAGAGGAAGGCGGCGAGGAGCGCGAGGAGTCCGGGTGAGCGCAGGGCGCCCAGCCAGTGGGCCTCCCGGGGGGCCGAGCGCCAGGCGCGTGAGGGTTTGGAGAGGACGACCGTGAGCGCGCCCAGGACGCCTATCGCGTTGATGACCAGGAGCGCGGCTGCCGGGGACCAGAGGGCCACGAGGAGCGTGACGAGGAGCGGTCCGGCCGTGAACATCACCTCCTGCGCGACGGCGTCCATCGCGTACGCCCGGTGCACCCGGTCCTCCCGGCCGAGCACGCTGGGCCACAGGGCCCGCAGACCGCCTTCGAGCGGCGGGGTGAAGAAGCCCGCGACGGTCACCGCCAGGTAGGCGAGGGGCAGCGGGTCGATGCCGGTGCCGGCGAGGAGCACCATGCCGAGCGCGGAGACGAGGGCGGCGGGGAGCTGGACGCGCGGCTGGCCGACCAGGTCCACGGCGCGGCCGAGGAGCGGCTGGCCGATCGCGGTGGCGAGCCCGTAGACGGCCGCCAGGGCGCCCGCGAGGGTGTAGCCGCCGCCCGCGTCACGGGTGAACAGGACGATCGCGATGTGCCCGGTGGCGCTGGGCAGCCGCCCGACGAGCGTGCCGGTGAGCAGCCGTGCGGCGTGCGGCGCCCTGAGAATGTCCACATAGCCGGTGGCCATGGTTCCCCCTTCTCTCCCCCGGTTCGCCCGGCAAGTTTTACGTATAACTTCGCGGGGTCATACGTACCATGTCCGGAGCCCGCTGGTCCACCGGCTTCGGGCGGGCAGCAGTCACCGCGGAGGACGACACCCATGGCAGAGCCGCCCCCTACGGACGGGTCCGGGTCCGGCGCCGCCGCCCGGTCCGGGAGGCCGACCAGCAGGGACGTGGCGCGCGCCGCCGGGGTGTCGCAGGCGACGGTCTCCCTGGTGCTGGGCGACAAGTGGCCGGGCCGGGTCTCCGAGCGCACGGCCGGGCTGGTCCGGGACACGGCCCGGGAGCTCGGCTACCGGCCCAATCTCGCGGCCCGCAGCCTCCGTCTCGGCCGGACCAGGACGGCGCTGCTGGTGGTCCCGGCACTCACCCACGAGTTCTTCGCCCGGGTCTACACGGGCGCCGCGTCGGTCGCGGCGGAGCACGGCTTCGGGGTGGTCCTGTATCCCTCGCCCGAGGGCGTCGGGCCCGCCAGGGACCCGTTCGCGTCGGCGCGGGCGGCGCTGGACGGTGTGATCGCCTCGTCCATGGCCACCGAGGCGCTCGCCGCGATCCGCGGCACCGATCTGCCGCTGGTGATGCTCGACAGCGACCCCGCCGGGTCGGGCGCCGCCGCGCATGTGAACCTCGACATCGCGGACGCCATGCGGCAGGTGACCGGCCATCTGCTCGGTCTCGGCCACCGCCGGATCGTCCATCTCGCCTCGGCCGTGACGTCCTGGACGTTCGCCGTACGGGCGGACACGCTGGCCGGGACGGTACGCGGGGTGCCCGGTGCGGTCGTACGGACCGTGCCGTCGGCCCTTGAGGTGCACGCGGCCCGGGAGGCGGCCGAGCGGGCCCTCGGCGGCCCCGGGCCCCGGCCCACGGCGCTGATCTGCGACAGCGACGTGCTGGCGGCGGGCGCCGTCAAGGCCGCCCGGAAACTCGGTCTGCGGGTGCCCGAGGACCTCTCCGTCACCGGGTTCGACGACTCGGGTCTGGCGACGGCGGTCGAGCCGGAGCTGACCACGGTGCGGCTGCCCGCGGAGCGGGTCGGCCGGCACGGGATGTCGGCCCTGCTGGCCATCCTCGACGGGCGCGAGCCCGAGAACCCCGTCCTGCCCGTGTCCCTGGTGATCCGCGGCTCCACGGCGCCCCCGCCGGCCTGACGGGCACGGACGGGCGTCCGCGCGGAGGAGACCCGGACGGACCGGTGCCCCGGACCGCACGGGCGGTACGGGGCACCGGAGGCACTGCGCGGCTCACTCGCCGGAGTCGCCGGACGCCTCCGACTCCTCGGTGTCCGAGGGAGCGTCGGTCGGCGTCGAGGCCGCGCCGTCCGCCTCCAGCAGACGGGCGAGCTGACGGCCGACCACACGCTTGAACTTGCGCTGCTGTGGCCGGGTACGGTCCAGGACCGCCACCTCCAGCCGTTCCGCGGGGATCTCCCGCTCGCCGCCGTTCGTGTCACGGGACAGAGCCTGCACGGCCAGCTTCAGCACCTCGGCGAGCGTCATCCCGTCACGGTGCTGCTGGTCGAGGAAGGTACTGATCTGCTCGGAGTTGCCGCCGACGGCCACCGAGCCGTGCTCGTCGACGATCGAGCCGTCATGCGGCAGCCGGTAGATCTGGTCCCCGTCGGCCGTCGGACCCACCTCGGCGACGACGAGCTCCACCTCGTACGGCTTCTCGCCGGCGCTGGAGAAGATCGTGCCGAGCGTCTGCGCGTAGACGTTGGCGAGCCCACGGGCCGTCACATCGTCGCGGTCGTAGGTGTATCCGCGCAGATCCGCGTAGCGGACACCGCCGATACGCAGATTCTCGTACTCGTTGTACTTGCCGGCGGCGGCGAATCCGATCCGGTCGTAGATCTCGCTGAACTTGTGCAGCGCGCGGGACGGGTTCTCACCGACGAAGACGATGCCGTCGGCGTACTGCAGCACAACCAGGCTGCGACCGCGGGCGATGCCCTTGCGGGCGTACTCCGCCCGGTCGGCCATGGCCTGCTGGGGTGAGACATAGAACGGCGTCGACACCGGCTATCCGTCCCTTCCTGTCAGTGACATGTCTTATCAGAAGAGGCCGGGCGTCAGAGCAGCTCGGCGCGCGGGCCGTCGGGCTGCTCCAGCCGGCGCTCGATGATGGAACGGGCGACCTCGGAGGACTCCTCCTCGGTGACCCTGCGGAAGCCCTCGTCGCTCATGATGTTGACGAGGGGATAGATCTTGCGCGCCACGTCCGGGCCGCCGGTGGCCGAGTCGTCGTCCGCCGCGTCGTAGAGCGCCTGGACGACGAGGGTGATGGCCTGCTCCTCGGTCAGTCCCTCGCGGAAGAGCTTCTTCATCGCGCCGCGCGCGAAGAGCGAGCCCGAGCCGGTGGCCGCGTACCCGTGCTCCTCAGAACGGCCGCCCGTGACGTCGTAGGAGAAGATGCGGCCCTTGCCGCGGTCCACGTCCCAGCCGACGAAGAGCGGGACCACGGCCAGGCCCTGCATGGCCATGGCCAGATTTCCGCGGATCATGGTGGAGAGCCGGTTGGCCTTGCCCTCGAACGAGAGCTGCGCGCCTTCGACCTTCTCGAAGTGCTCCAGCTCCAGCTGGAAGAGCTTGACCATCTCCACGGCGAGACCCGCCGTACCCGCGATACCCACGGCCGAGTACTCGTCGGCCGGGAAGACCTTCTCGATGTCGCGCTGCGCGATCATGTTGCCCATGGTGGCCCGCCGGTCACCGGCGAGGATCACTCCGCCCTCGAAGGTGACGGCGACGATCGTCGTACCGTGCGGCGCCTCGATCGCGCCCTGGACGGGCGGCAGCACCCGGTTGCCGGGCAGGATCTCCGGCGAGTGGGCCGACAGGAAGTCCATGAACGAGGCGGAGCCGGGCGTCAGGAAGGCTGCCGGCAGACGCCCGGTAGTACGAGGGTTGGCTTCCACGCGTTTCCTTCCGGATTGGCGGCGGCCCGCCACTGGTGGCCGGGCCGATCATTCGAACTGTGCACGGACATTACCCGTGTACCCGCCGCTCATCCGCCCCGGTGCGACCGGCTTTCGCCGCCGGCACCGGGACGGACAACCGGCTTTACTCCCCGCCCTTTTGGACGAAGGAGCGCACGAAGTCCTCGGCGTTCTCCTCGAGCACGTCGTCGATCTCGTCCAGCACGGAGTCCACGTCGTCCGACAGCTTCTCCTGGCGTTCCTTGAGGTCCTCGGACTGCTGTGCGTCCTCGGTCTGCTCCTCGACGTCCTCGGTGGAACGCGTCGCCTTCTGCTGTCCGCCGCCGGTGTCCTTGGTCGCCATATCCCTCACCCCGCTCGGTTCGCCCCGCTCGATGTGACCTTCAAGATCCGACCCTACAAGCAGGGTCCGACATCGGCCCCGCAGTTCGTACAACGTCCGGGGGCCACCTCCATGATTCCCGGACCGGGACCGTTTCAGCCGCCCGAGAGCACACGGACGAGCTCCTCGGCCGTACGGCACCGGTCCAGGAGCTCTTTCACGTGGTTACGGGTGCCCCGCAGCGGCTCCAGGGTCGGCACCCGCTGGAGCGAGTCCCGGCCCGGCAGATCGAAGATGACCGAGTCCCAGGAGGCCGCGGCCACGTCGTCCGCGTACTGCTCCAGACAGCGGCCGCGGAAATAGGCGCGTGTGTCCTCAGGAGGCTTGCTCTCGGCCCGCTCGACGTCCGACTCGTCCAGGAGCCTGTCCATCTTGCCGCGGGCCACCAGACGGTTGTACAGGCCCTTCTCGGGGCGTACGTCCGCGTACTGGAGATCCACCAGATGCAGCCGCGCCGCGTCCCACTCCAGGCCGTCCCGGCGGCGGTAGCCCTCCAGGATCTCCTTCTTGGTGACCCAGTCCAGCTCGCCCGACAGGCTCATCGGGTCGTTCTCCAGCCGGTTGAGCGTGTCCTCCCACCGCCCGAGGACGTCCCTCGTCTGCTCGTCGGCGTCCACCCCGTAGCGTTCCTCGACGTATTTGCGCGCGAGCTCGAAGTACTCCATCTGGAGCTGTACGGCGGTGAGTGTCCGCCCGCTACGGAGCGTGACCAGGCGGCCGAGGGAGGAGTCGTGCGAGACCTGGTGGAGCGTGCGCACCGGCTGGTCCACGGCCAGGTCGACATTGATGAACCCGTCCTCGATCATGGACAGGACCAGGGATGTCGTCCCGAGCTTGAGATAGGTGGAGATCTCCGAGAGATTCGCGTCGCCGATGATCACATGGAGCCTGCGGTACTTCTCGGCGTCCGAGTGCGGCTCGTCCCTGGTGTTGATGATGGGCCGTTTGAGGGTGGTCTCCAGACCGACCTCGACCTCGAAGTAGTCGGCGCGCTGGCTGATCTGGAAGCCGTGCTCGTGGCCGTCCTGGCCGATGCCCACCCGGCCGGCGCCGGTGACGACCTGCCGCGAGACGAAGAACGGCGTCAGATGGCGCACGATGTCCGAGAACGGGGTCTCCCGCTTCATCAGGTAGTTCTCGTGCGTGCCGTACGAAGCGCCCTTGTTGTCGGTGTTGTTCTTGTACAGCAGGATCGGCTGGGCGCCGGGGAGCTGGCCGGCGCGCTCGGCGGCCTCGGCCATGATGCGCTCACCGGCCTTGTCCCACAGGACGGCGTCGCGCGGGTTGGTGATCTCCGGAGAGCTGTACTCCGGGTGCGCGTGGTCGACGTACAGCCGCGCGCCGTTCGTGAGGATCACATTGGCCAGCCCGATGTCCTCGTCGGTGAGCTGGCTGGACTCGGCGGCCTCGCGGGCGAGGTCGAAGCCTCGTGCGTCCCGCAGCGGGTTCTCCTCCTCGAAGTCCCAGCGGGCGCGGCGCGCCCTGTGCATCGCCGCCGCGTAGGCATTGACGATCTGGGACGAGGTGAGCATGGCATTGGCGTTCGGTTGGCCCGGGACGGAGATGCCGTACTCCGTCTCGATGCCCATTACTCGCCGTACGGTCATGCGGCCCTCCTTGCCCGGCGGCGCTCCCCTTCGGGATCGGCGCTCAAGTACCGCTGTCTCTCCGGTGCGTGTGCGGTGCCCGTCCCCGCACTGCGCGACGCGGCGGTACCGAAGAGCCTAGAACGCCTGTGCACTGGTGGGGAGATCGTTTCCGTCATTGCCCTGGTGTGGTGAAAGGTACGGGGAAAGCAACCGGCTGCGGATGCCCGTCCGGACATCCGCAGCCGGTCCTTGCCTTACAGGTACTGCCCGGTGTTGGCCACCGTGTCGATGGAGCGTCCGGTGTCCGCGCCCTGCTTTCCGGTGACCAGCGTGCGGATGAAGACGATCCGCTCGCCCTTCTTGCCGGAGATACGGGCCCAGTCGTCCGGGTTGGTGGTGTTGGGCAGGTCCTCGTTCTCCTTGAACTCGTCCACACAGGCCTGGAGGAGATGGGCCACTCGGAGTCCTCGCTGGTTCTCGTCGAGGAAGTCCTTGATCGCCATCTTCTTGGCCCGGTCGACGATGTTCTGGATCATCGCGCCGGAGTTGAAGTCCTTGAAGTACAGGACCTCCTTGTCGCCGTTGGCGTACGTGACCTCGAGGAAGCGGTTCTCCTCGGACTCGGTGTACATCCGCTCGACGACCGACTGGATCATGCCCTGGACCGTGGACTCGGGCGACCCCTTGTGCTCGGACAGGTCGTCCTCGTGCAGGGGCAGCGAGGAGCGGAGGTACTTGGCGAAGATGTCCTTCGCCGCCTCCGCGTCCGGACGCTCGATCTTGATCTTCACATCGAGCCGGCCGGGCCGCAGGATCGCGGGGTCGATCATGTCCTCACGGTTGGAGGCGCCGATCACGATGACGTTCTCCAGGCCCTCCACACCGTCGATCTCGGCGAGCAGCTGCGGGACGATGGTGTTCTCCACGTCCGAGCTGACACCGGATCCGCGAGTGCGGAAGAGGGACTCCATCTCGTCGAAGAAGACGATGACGGGCGTGCCCTCGCTGGCCTTCTCCCGTGCGCGCTGGAAGACCAGGCGGATGTGCCGCTCGGTCTCGCCGACGTACTTGTTGAGGAGCTCGGGACCCTTGATGTTGAGGAAGTAGCTCTTCCCCGCGGGCCGGCCGCTCACCTCGGCGACCTTCTTGGCAAGGGAGTTGGCCACCGCCTTGGCGATGAGCGTCTTTCCGCAGCCGGGCGGACCGTAGAGCAGGATGCCCTTCGGCGGGCGCAGTTCGTGCTCCTTGAAGAGGTCCGGGTAGAGGTAGGGAAGCTCGACCGCGTCCCGGATCATCTCGATCTGGCCGCCCAGACCGCCGATCTTGCTGTAATCGACGTCCGGGACCTCTTCGAGGACGAGCTCCTCGACCTCGCTCTTGGGGACGACCTCGTAGACGTACCCGGAGCGCGGTTCGAGCAGCAGGGCGTCGCCGGCGCGGATCGTGATGTCCAGCAGCGGCTCCGCGAGCCGCACCACCCGTTCCTCGTCGGTGTGCCCGACGACCAGGGCGCGCTCGCCGTCCTCCAGGATCTCCTTGAGGGTGACGATGTCCCCGGCCCGCTCGAACTCCATGGCCTCGACCACGTTGAGGGCCTCGTTGAGCATGACTTCCTGCCCGCGTCTGAGCTCTTCGAGCTCGACGCCGGGGCTGACGTTCACCCGGAGCTTGCGGCCCCCGGTGAAGATGTCCGCCGTGCCGTCCTCGTTCGCATGCAGAAAGACACCGAAGCCGGCCGGCGGCTGCGCGAGCCGGTCGACCTCTTCCTTGAGGGCCACGATCTGGTCGCGGGCCTCACGCAGCGTATTGGCGAGCCGCTCATTCTGCGCGGACACACCTGCCAGGTTCGTCTGCAGTTCGACGATCCGCTCTTCGAGAATCCTCGTATGACGCGGAGAGTCGGCGAGCTTACGTCGCAGGACGGCGATTTCCTGCTCGAGATAGGCAACCTGGCCGGCCGGGTCTTCAGACCCCCGCCCGGGCCGGATGCCGCGGTTGATGTCGTCGTCGTGGGCTGCCACGGTCCTCACCTCCTCCAAGGGGAGCTGGACGCTTCCTGACCCTACCTGGGTAGGTGGTGATTAAAACCCCTAGATCACAAAGACTGTCGGGGCGTGTCCGATCTTCACCCTTGCGCTCTCCCTCACGCCAGGGGAATACCCACCGTTCAACATCGGAAAGCGGCCGGTTGTATCGTCGAAGTGTTCAACACCCGTCCGGGCTGGCGCGACTTGCCCGAGATTGCCTCACCCCACGCAGAAAACGGCAGGAGATATGACCGTGCAGCAGCAGGTTCCGACAGACGCCGTCACCGAGGGCGCCGAGCCGCTCGAAGTCTGGATCGACCAGGACCTCTGCACGGGCGACGGGATCTGTGTCCAGTACGCGCCCGACGTCTTCGAACTCGACATCGACGGCCTCGCTTATGTGAAGAGCGCCGACGACGAACTTCTCCAGTCCCCCGGCGCCACCACGCGCGTGCCGCTGCCCCTCCTCAGGGATGTCGTCGACTCGGCGAAGGAATGCCCCGGCGACTGTATTCATGTACGGCGCGTCTCGGACAGTGTCGAGGTGTACGGCCCCGACGCGGACTGAGCCTCCCCGCGGGCTCCTGACTCCGAGGTTACGCCGTCGGCGCGGCGACGGCCGGGGTCACCCGAGGTGAGCGGATCAGACGCTCCGCGACTCGCTGCCGCCGCCCACGCTCCGTACGAAGGCGCCGTTCTTCCACCGCCAGGTCGGGTTGTGCTCCTCGTCGGGGCAGCAGCCCGGTACGTCGGGTCCCGAGTAGCCGAGCAGGCGGGCCCGGACGACGCCGTCGCGTATCTGGAGGTCGGCGACGCTCTGCCGGTCGGCCGGGTCGACCAGTGTCGCCACGACCCGGGGGGCGTCGGCCTTCTCCGTCGACGTGAGGACGTACAGACCGTTCGGCGGGGTGCCGGAGCCGGCGTCGCAGCGGGCGGCGGCCACGGTCTCGGGATTGCCGTCGCCGTCGAGGTCCCCGGTGGCTTCCTTGGTGACCAGTGCTTTCGCGCCACCGCACTCCAGCGGGAAGTCCACGGCGGCGGTGTCGGGCGCGGGCAGCGGCGCCGCGTTCGGGGCGGTGCGTCCGGCGGGCTCGGTGCCGGCCTGGCCGGCCGTGGCGGCGTCGGGCTGGAGCAGACCGGCGAGGGCCACCACGGCGGCCATCGCGGTGGCCGTGGCGAGCCAGTGCACCGGACGCGGGTGGGTGTGCGCGAGGTCCGGAACGTCGGAGATCTGCACGCGGTGACTCCTGTGAAGGCGGTGCCGGTGGGGGTGGCGTGAATGGTGCCACACGTCACAGTGCGGTGGAACAGCGGGGTCCGTAAGGCCAACGTAAAGACGCCGCCGCCGAGTTCGCGTCGGGTGGACGCGAAC
>NZ_JBHXRM010000009.1:0-36488 GCF_042716895.1 Streptomyces sp. NPDC058653
CCGCGGCTGTTCTTGCCCGCGCCGGGGGGCGCGGGGGGGGGGTTGGGGGGGGGTCCCCGGCCGGGCGGGGCCGCGGCGGGGGCCCCCCCCCCCGGGGGGGCCCCCCCGCTCCGTTCACCGGCTCCCGGAAGCCCGGGGGCGGTCTCCCTCAGGAGTCCGGGGGCGGCCTCCGCGGGAGGCCCAGCGCGCCGTCCACACAGCCGGCCGTCCAGTCGTCGTTCGTCCGCACGCCGTCGGTCTCCGCGTGCTCCCCGCACTCGGAGGTGGCCGCCCCGGTGTCGGTCGCGTCCGCTCCGCCCAGATGCCCGGCCGGGCCCTTGTCGCGGCCGAAGGTGTAGCCGTCCGCGTAGCCGGGGCCGGCGCCCCGGTCCCGGAGGGCGAGGGCCGCGCCCAGCACGGTGAGCAGGACGAGCAGCGGCAGCAGCGAACGCCGGAGGGACCTCACCCGGGGACGATCCGGCCGGTCACCTCGCCGAGGCCCACGCGGGTGCCGTCCGGGCCCGGGGCCCAGGCGGTGAGAGCGACCTCGTCGCCGTCCTCCAGGAACGTCCGCTTGCCGTCGGCCAGTTCGATCGGCTCGGTGCCGTTCCAGCTCAGCTCGATGAGGGAGCCGCACTGGTCGCGCTCGGGGCCGCTGACGGTGCCGGAGCCGTACAGATCGCCCGTACGGAGCGAGGCGCCGTTCACGGTCATATGGGCCAGCTGCTGCGCCGCGGTCCAGTACATGCCCGCGAAGGGCGGTTCCGAGAGCACCTGGCCGTTGAGGGTGACCGTGATCCGCAGGTCGAAGCCGCCGGGCACCTCCTCGTCCGCGTCGTCGAGATAGGGCAGCAGCGGATGCGTACGGGGCGGGGGAGCGACCCGCGCGGCGTCCAGGGCCTCCAGAGGCGTCACCCAGGCCGAGACGGACGTGGCGAAGGACTTGCCGAGGAACGGCCCCAGGGGCACGTTCTCCCAGCCCTGGATGTCCCGCGCGGACCAGTCGTTGAGCAGCGAGAGACCGAAGACGTGGTCGTCGAAGGCGGCCAGCTCCACGGAGCGGCCCATCGCCGAGGGGGCGCCGACGACGAAGCCGACCTCCGTCTCGATGTCGAGCCGGACCGAAGGACCGAAGACGGGGGCGGCGTCTGCCGGTCCCTTGCGCTGCCCGGACGGGCGCACGATGTCGGTACCGGAGACGACGACCGTGCCCGCGCGGCCGTGGTAACCGATCGGCAGATGTTTCCAGTTCGGGGTCAGCGGCTCGCCGTCGGGCCGGAAGATCCGGCCCAGGTTGGTGGCGTGGTTCTCGCTGGCGTAGAAGTCGACCCAGTCGGCGACCTCGTACGGCAGATGCATCGTCACCGAGCCGAGCGGGTGCAGCAGCGGCTCTATGTCGGGCCGGTGGGCGGGCACGGTGACCCAGGCGGTGAGCGCGCGGCGCACATCGCGCCAGGCCGTGCGTCCGGCGGCCATCAGGGGGTTGAGGGACGGCTGGTCGAGCAGCGCGGCGTACGGGGAGCCCAGCGCGTGCGCGGCTGCTCCCGCGTCGAGCACATGGCCGCCGACGCGGACCCCGAGCCGGCGCCGCTCGGGCCGGTCGGCCGTGCTGAAGACGCCGTAGGGGAGGTTGTGCGGACCGAAGGGGTCGCCCTCGGCCACTTCGAGCGGGCTCTGCTCGGGCATGGGTGCTGCCTCGCTTTCCGGATCGATGCGGGACACGTTACGTCGGTGTTGCCCAGCGGCGGCAGTGGTGAAAAGCGCGCAATGACCGAAAGAGCCGGAGTACGGCGGGGAGTTAGGGGAACCTACCGGCGGTAGCCCGAACGGGCAGGGGGTGCGGGCATAAGGGGTCAGTTCGGGTCGTATTTACTGATCACGAACATACGGGTGGAGCCGGGAAGGCGCCCATGGTGATCGAAACTCGACCGGATACGCTGACTTGAATGACAGCAGCGACACATCGACAATCCATGTGATCGTCAGCAGACAGGAGTACCCCTCGTGACCGTCGTCGGGCCGTTCGGGCTGAGCGTGCGGGACCCGGCTCTTGAAGCCGATGTCCTGAGCGGATTGTCGGCCGTGGAGGCGGGTCTCCTCGAAGCCACCAAGAGCGAGGTCCCTTTCATCACGGAAGCGGCGCAGCACCTGGTGCGCGCCGGAGGCAAGCGGTTCCGGCCGCTGGTCGTGATGCTGGCGGCCCAGTTCGGCGACCCGTACGCCCCGGGGATCGTCCCGGCGGCCGTCGTCGTCGAGCTGACCCACCTGGCGACGCTCTACCACGACGACGTGATGGACGAGGCGGACGTACGCCGGGGTGTCGACAGCGCCAACAGCCGCTGGGGCAACTCCGTCGCCGTCCTCACCGGTGACTTCCTCTTCGCGCGCGCCTCGCACATCCTGGCCGACCTCGGCCCCGAGGCCGTACGGATCCAGGCCGAGGCGTTCGAGCGGCTGGTGACCGGCCAGATCCTGGAGACCGCCGGTCCCCGCGACGGGCGCGACCCGGTCAGCCACTACCTCGACGTGCTCGCCGGCAAGACCGGCGCCCTGTTCGCCGTGTCGGGCCGCTTCGGCGCCCTGACGTCCGGCGCCGACGAGACGGTCATCGACACCCTCACGCAGTACGGTGAGCGGCTCGGCGTCGCCTTCCAGCTCGCCGACGACGTCCTCGACATCGCCAGCGACTCCCACGAGTCCGGCAAGACCCCGGGCACCGACCTCCGCGAGGGCATCCCCACGCTGCCGGTGCTGCTGCTGCGGGCCCAGGCGGAGGCGCACGGCCGCCCGGAGGACATCGAGCTGGTCGAACTCCTGGACGGCGACCTCACCGACGACGCCCGGCACACGGAGGTGCTGCACAGGCTGCGCGCCCACCCGGCGCTGGAGCAGGCGCGGCGGGACACCGTCCGGTACGCCGAGGAGGCGCGTACGGCGCTCGCGCCGCTGCCCGAGTGCTACGCGAAGTCCGCGCTGCTTGAGCTGTGCGACGCGGTCGTCCACCGGGCGGGCTGAGTACGCCTGTTGACGCCCCCGACGCCCGTCCGGCCGTCCCCTACTGGTTGGGGGAGCCGGACGGTCCGGCTGTCATCCCAGAGCAGTACGCGAGGTTGCGCCCGCGGGCTGACGCTTCCGATTAGCCGATTTGGTCTTATGGAGAACACCACCCCGGACCAATTCGAGTGAGAATGGCGGCAAGGGGTGGACGAGTGTGAAGGACGGAAGCCGCCGACCACGGAGGTAGGGCACACATGGCACCGAACGACAGCGCACAGATCACCGGCGGGACCGACGAGGCCGAGGACCTTCCGGCGGGCAGTCGCAGAGCGGCGCGCTATGTGGTCCCGGTCGCGGTGGCCGGAGTGGCCGCGGCGACCATCGGACTCGTCCCCGCGCTCGCCGCGTCGGGCGACCCGGACCTGCCGAAGATCACCGCGGCGCAGCTGATCGAGAAGATGGCGGCGTCCGACACGGAGCGGCTGTCCGGCACGGTCAAGATCACCACCGACCTCGGCATCCCGTCGCTCGGCGGCCTCGGCGGTTCGGCCGCCGGAGCGCTCGCGCCGAAGGGCGGGGCCGACAACGGCAAGGACGGCGGTTCGGCCGCGGAGCCCACCGGCAAGCTGATGGAACTGGCCTCCGGGGAGCACACCCTGCGCGTGGCCACCGACGGCCCCGACAAGCAGCGCCTGTCGATCCTGGACAGCGCCGCCGAGTACAGCCTGATCCACAACGCCGGCGAGGTCTGGGCGTACGACAGCTCCTCCAACGAGGCGTACCACGCCAAGGCTCCGGCCGGCGCGGCGAAGGGCGTGGAGAAGGGCAAGAACGGCGCGCACGGCAAGGACCAGGCCGTTCCGAAGGACCTGCCCGCCACGCCGCAGGACTTCGCGCGGGAGGCCCTGAAAGCCTCCGGCGACACGACCTCGGTGACGGTGGACGGCACGGCGCGGATCGCGGGCCGTGACGCCTACCAGCTGGTGATCAAGCCCAAGCAGGCCGGTTCGACGGTCGGCTCCGTCAAGGTGGCGGTCGACTCCAAGACCGGTACGCCGCTGAAGTTCACGCTCCTGCCGAGCAGCGGTGGCAAGGCCGTGATCGACGTCGGCTTCACCAAGGTCGACTTCTCCCGGCCGTCCGCGTCCACCTTCGACTTCACGCCCCCCAAGGGCGCGAAGGTGACGGAGGCGGACGGGCCGAAGGCGGCCGGCGGCGACCTGGCGCACAAGGCGCCCAAGGACGCCAAGGACCTCGGGTCGGAGCCGAACGTGATCGGCGAGGGCTGGACCACGGTGGTCCAGCTCGACACCGGTGCCAAGGCCCCGGCCGCCGCGTCCAAGGACATGCCGGCCGAGGCCCGGCAGTTCATGGACGCGCTCGGCGACAAGGCCGAGGGCAAGTTCGGTTCGGGCACGGTCTTCAAGACGCGCCTGGTGAACGCGCTGATGACGGACGACGGCAAGGTCTTCGTCGGAGCGGTCACCAAGGACACGCTGGTGAAGGCCGCCAACGAGGCGAAGTAGCGCGAAGCGGGACGGCGCCGGGCGCTGCCGCGGTGTGACGCCGCGGGGGCTCCCGGCACCGCGCACGGATGGGCCGCCCCGTCGTACGCTCCGTACGGCGGGGCGGACCGCTGTCCGCGCGCCGGCGTCGGCCGGGCGGCCGGCGGGACCGGAGGGACCGGTCGGGAAGGGAAGGGCGAGGGATGAGCGTCGTCATAGAGACACGCGGGCTCACCAAGCGCTACCGGGGCGGGCAGCTCGCCGTCGACCGTCTCGACCTCGCCGTGCCGGCCGGCAGCGTCTTCGGCTTCCTCGGCCCCAACGGCTCGGGGAAGACCACCACCATCCGGATGCTGATGGGCCTGATCGAACCGACCGCGGGCACGGCCTCGGTCCTCGGCCGGGCCATGCCGCGCGCCGCCAGGGCCGTACTGCCGCAGGTCGGCGCGTTGATCGAAGGACCCGCGCTGTACGGGTACTTGAACGGCCGCGACAATCTCCTGCGGTACGACTCCGCCGACCCGACGGCCGACCCGCGCACCCGGCGGGCCCGGGTGGCCGAGGCGCTGGAGAGGGTCGGGCTCACGGCCGCGGGCGGCAAGAAGGCGAAGGCGTACTCGCTCGGTATGAAGCAGCGGCTCGGGCTCGCCGCCGCGCTGCTCCAGCCGCGCAGGCTCCTGGTGCTCGACGAGCCGACCAACGGCCTCGACCCGCAGGGCATGCGCGAGATCAGGGCGCTCGTGCGGGAGCTCGCCGGGGAGGGTACGACGGTCTTCCTCTCCTCCCATCTGCTGGACGAGATCGAACAGGTGTGCACGCATGCCGCCGTGATGGCACGCGGGCGGCTGCTGACCCAGGGCACGGTCGCCGAGCTGGCGGCCGGCACCCGGGGGCGGCTCGCGGTCACGACGCCGGATCCGGCGGACGCGGCCCGGGTGCTGAAGGAGCTGGGCGTCACCGACGTGACGGTCGCCGGGGACCGGGTGAGCGGGGAGCTCGCCGTCTCCGACGAGGGGGAGCCGGCCGATCCGGCGGAGCTGAACGCGGCGCTCGTACGGGCGGGAGTGCGCGTAAGGGCCTTCGGGGTCGAACGGGCCTCGCTGGAGGACGCGTTCGTGGCACTGACCGGGGAGGGATTCGATGTCGCCGGCTGAGGTAGTGGATTCGGACGGCGGCCCGAAGAGCGGTCCGGGGGGTGGTCCGGAGGCCGCGGGTACCGCGCCGGGGGCCGGGAGGCGTTCCCTCTCGCCCCTCTGGACGCTCGGGCTCTTCCGCTCCGAGCTGACCACGACCTTCCGCCGCTGGCGCACGCTCGCGCTGCTGGGCGTGCTGGCAGCCGTACCGGTCCTGATCGGGATCGCGATCAAGATCGAGACGAGCGACGGGGGCTCGGTCGGCGGCGGTGGCGGGCCGGAGGGCGGAGCGGGCCCGGCCTTCCTCACGCAGATCACCAACAACGGGCTGTTCCTGGTCTTCGCCGCGCTCGCCGCGACGCTGCCCGTCTTCCTCCCGATGGCCGTCGGCGTCATCGCCGGCGACGCGGTCGCGGGCGAGGCGAACGGCGGCACGCTGCGCTATCTGCTGGTCGCGCCGGCCGGCCGGACGCGGCTGCTGCTGGCCAAGTACGCGGCGACGCTGGTGTTCTGTCTGGCCGCGACCCTGGCGGTGGCGGTCTCCGCGCTGATCGTGGGCGCGCTGCTCTTCCCGCTCGGCGACGTCACGACCATCTCGGGCACCAGCATCTCGTTCGCCGACGGGCTCGTGAGGGCGGTGCTGATCGCGCTCGTCGTGGCCGCGTCACTGATCGGACTCGCGGCCCTCGGGCTCTTCGTCTCGACCCTCACCAACAGCGGGATCGCGGCCATGGCCACGACGGTGGGGCTGGTGATCACGGTGCAGATCCTGGACACGATCCCGCAGCTGCACGGGATCCATCCGTATCTCTTCCCGCACTACTGGCTGTCCTTCGCCGATCTGCTCCGCGAGCCGTTCTACTGGGACGACGTGCTGAGGAATCTCGGTCTCCAGGGTGTGTACGCGGCCGTGTTCGGCTCGGCGGCCTGGGCGCGTTTCACGGCGAAGGACATCAGTGCGTGAGGGCGCCGCCTGATCCGGTCCGAGCCGGGCCGGGCCGAACGACAGACCTCCGAGGTTGTCGTTCGACCCGGGCCGGGCGGGCCCGGGGGCCGGGCCGCGCCCGGCCCGCCGGGTCAGGCGCCCGTCAGGCTCCCAGCTCCCAGATGGCGTAGGCGACCGCGTCGCTGTTGCGGTTGAGCGCGGTGTCGTTGATGTTCGCCGTCGTGTCGCAGGACGAGTGGTAGCAGCGGTCGAAGGCCTGCCCCGCCGTGCCGCCCCACTTCTGCGCCTGGGCGGTGGACTTCGCACGCCCGGCGCCGGTGAAGAGGCCGCCGACCGGTACGCCGATGCTCATGAAGGAGGCGTGGTCCGAGCGGCCGTCGCCCTCGGTCTCGATCTCCGTCGGGACGCCGAGTCCGGCGAAGTACGTCTTGAAGGTCTGCTCGATGGTCGGGTCGTCGTCGTAGACGAAGTAGCCGGCGTTCGGCGAGCCGATCATGTCGAAGTTCAGATAGCCGTCGAGCTTCGCGCGCTCGGCGGACGGCAGGTTGTTCGTGTAGTAGCGGGAGCCGACCAGCCCCAGCTCCTCCGCGCCCCACCAGCCGAACCGCAGATGCTTCGTGGGCTGGAGCCCCGCTCTGGACACCGCGAGCGCGGTCTCCAGTACGGCGGCGGAGCCGGACCCGTTGTCGTTGATCCCGGCGCCCGAGGTCACCGAGTCGAGGTGGGCACCGGCCATCAGGACCTGGTTGGGGTCGCCGCCGGGCCAGTCGGCTATCAGGTTGTAGCCGACGCGTCCGCCGGAGGTGAACTGCTGTACGGAGGTGGTGAACCCGGCCGCGTCCAGCTTCCCCTTCAGATAGTTGACCGACGCCAGATAGCCGGGGCGGCCGTGGGCGCGGTTGCCGCCGTTGGCGGCGGCTATGGAGGAGAGCTGGGTGAGATGCGCCTTGACGTTGGTCAGCGATATGTCGGGGGCGGCGAGGACGGTGGCGGGCGCCGTCGTGGTGGACGCCGTCGTGGTGGCGGCGGGTGACGCGGTCGCGGCGGGAACGCCGGACGCGAGCAGCCCGCCGATCGCGAGCGCGCCGACGAGGACGGAACGCGCGGGAACGGAGAACGTGGAGAGCTTCATGTGGGGGCTCCGGATTCCGTACGGGGACTGACGGAAGTGGTGCGGATGCGTGCTGATGGTCGACGTGTGCCTGAGGCAGCGTCAAGAGCGGGAATCGGACACGCGTGTTCGCACTCCGGATACTTATGCTGCTGACATGCGACCCACCCTGTTCACCGCCGCCCTCCCCGGCCCCGGACGTCTGAGCACCATGGCCAAACCTCGGGGAGCCGACTGGCTGGAGGACGAGATGCGGGCCCTGCGCGACGCGGGCGTCGACGTCCTGGTCTGTGCCCTGACTCCGGCCGAGCGCGAGGAACTGGGCCTGTCCGACGAGGAACAGGCGGCCGAGGCGGCCGGGCTGCGCTTCGTCTCCCTGCCGATCCCCGACCGCACCACCCCCGACCTGGCCGCCGTCCTGCCGGCGCTGCGCGAGCTGACCGGCCGACTCGCGGGCGGCGCGCATGTGGTGACCCACTGCCGGGCCGGCATAGGGCGGGCGTCCCTGCTGGCGGCGGCTCTCCTGATTCTGGGCGGGACCGAGCCCGATGACGCGTGGGAGGCCATCGAAAAGGCCCGCGGTCTCGCGGTTCCGGACACCGCGGAGCAGCGGGCGTGGACGCTGGGGCTGCGACCGGCGTGACCCCGCTCGCTGATTCGCGTGCCCCCCATTGACTGTTCGTCCGCCGGGTACGGAGCCGATGCCCGCCGGTCGCCCGAGCCGCGCAAGGTGGTCCCGGCGTGCGGGCCGGTCGGGCCGGTGGCGGGCTTCCGGAGCCGGAGCCACGTAACCGCTTATACTGGTTACATGGCAGGTCGTGCGACGAATTCGCCCGGGATGGTCCTCCGGACCCCCGAGGGGCGCCCCTACCGCTTCGACCCGGGCGCCCTCTGCCTGGAGCTGCTGGTGACGGGCGGCCCCGGGGCGCTCACGCGGGACGAGGCGCTGGACGGGCCCGCCGCGCTGGTCCGTTGGGCGGGGGAGAGCCGGCTCGCGTCCGGTCTTGAGCCGCTGCTCTCGGTGGACGGGACGGACGTACGGGCCGCCCGCGCCCTGCGGGACGCCATACTGCGGATCACCGCCGACCGCGCGGGTGGCCACCGCTTCGACCGCCCCGCCGACGCCTCCGACCTCGCCACCCTCAACGCGGCGGCGGCAGAAGCGCCCCTCGTCGCCCGGATGGGCCCTGACGGGGCACGGGAGTGGGCGCCGGGGGCTACGGGGGCGCAATTGCTGTCCACGGTCGCACGGGACGCCGTGGACCTCTTCACGGGGCCGTACGCGGACCGTATCCGCGAATGCGGCACGCCCAACTGCTACCTGCTCTTCGTCGACACCTCGCGGCCGGGCCGCAGACGCTGGTGCGCGATGGAGCGGTGCGGGAATCTCCACAAGGTCCGCGCCCATCGCGCCCGGCGCGGTGAGGGCGCGGACTGACGGCCCCGAGAGGTGCGATACGGGTCGCACGGACGGGGCCCGAAGTGCCCTCCGCGGCCACGGGCGTTGACGGGGGGCCCGCACCGCGCCCCCGCCGCCGCCTCCGCCGCCACACGGTCCTCGTACTCCTCCCGCGCCGCCGCGGTCTCGTTCTGGTGCTCCTCGGTCCAGACCACCGGCGCGTCGATCGTCGTGTGCAGCGTCGACGCCGTTCGGCTCGGCGCTCGGTATCTCGGCGGTGACGGCCGTCCACGGTCTCGCGTCCACGACAGGCGGGGCGGGGGAGCTGGGTGCCGCGCGGCCTCACTCCCCGGCCGACGCGCCCGTACCGGCTCTCCCGGCGGCCGTCACGCCGTCCGCGGACCGAGCGGGTACGGCCGCCGCCCCGGGCACAACCGCCCCGGGCACAACCGCCTCGGGCACAACCGCCTGCGCCTCCGCACCCGCCCGCCGCAGCGCCTCGGCCTTCGCCCTCGTACGCCGGGACGTCCGCAGCGCGTCCCACGTCAGAATCGTCAGCGCCGCCCACACCAGCGCGAAGCCGGCCCACCGTTCGGCGGGCATCGCCTCGTGGAAGTACAGAATCCCCAGCAGGAACTGGAACACCGGCGCCAGATACTGCAACAGCCCCAGCGTCGACAGCGGCACCCGTATCGCCGCCGCCCCGAAGCAGACCAGCGGCACGGCGGTCACCACACCGGTGGCCGCCAGCAGCGCGGCGTGCCCCGCCCCCTCCGGTCCGAACGTGGCGTCACCCGAGCCCCCGAGCCAGATCAGATAGCCGAGCGCGGGCAGGAACAGGATCACGGTCTCGGCGGCCAGCGACTCCAGTCCGCCGATGTTGACCTTCTTCTTCACCAGGCCGTACGTCGCGAAGGAGAAGGCCAGCGTCAGAGAGAT
The DNA here is from genome assembly GCF_042716895.1 of Streptomyces sp. NPDC058653. Classification (NCBI taxonomy): domain Bacteria; kingdom Bacillati; phylum Actinomycetota; class Actinomycetes; order Kitasatosporales; family Streptomycetaceae; genus Streptomyces; species Streptomyces sp. NPDC058653. The sequence goes on from NZ_JBHXRM010000009.1 coordinate 10,010, forward strand.
CCAGGGCGGCTGCCCGTATCCGATCGCCAGCACCAGTACGGCGACGAGACCGACCGCGACCGCCGTCCACTGGGCGGGCCGCAGCCGCTCCTTGAGGAGCAGGACCCCCATCGCGATGGTGACGAGGGGGTTGATGAAGTAGCCGAGGGACGCCTCGACGACATGGCCGTTGTTGACCGACCAGATGTACAGGCCCCAGTTGACGCTGATCACGGTCGCGGCCACCACCAGCAGGCGGATCTTCCGGGGCCGGCCGAGCAGCTCCCGTACCCAGGCCCAGCGCCGTACGACAAGCAGCGCGATCGCGACGACGGCCAGCGACCAGACCATCCGGTGGGCCAGGATCTCGACCGCGCCCGAGGGCTTGAGCAGCGGCCAGAAGAGGGGGACCAGACCCCACATGCCGTAGGCGCCGATCCCGTACAGCAGTCCCGCGCGCTGTTCCCCGTCCGACTTCACTGGCCCTCCCGAACCGCACACGTCAGTTCGACGACGGTAGCGCCGGGCGGGCCGGGCTGTCATGTCCGTATCGACATACGGTCATGACAGCCCGGTCGCCCGGAACACCGGCGGGCCATATGACGGGGCCCGGGTCTCGTGGAGGACGAGATCCGGGCCCCGGGATGTACGGACGCGTCTGCCGGGTCAGCCGACCACGGTCCAGGTGTCGTTGCCCGCGAGCAGCTGCGACAGGTCGCCCTTGCCGTTCTGCTCGACGGCCGCGTCGAGCTGATCGCTCATCAGCGTGTCGTAGACCGGCCGCTTCACACTGCGCAGCACACCGATCGGCGTGTGGTGCAGCGTGTCCGGGTCGGCGAGACGCGAGAGCGCGAACGCCGTGGTCGGGCTGGTGGCGTGCGCGTCGTGCACCAGGATCTGGTGTTCGTTGTCCGCCGTCACCGGTACGACGACGAGATCGCCGGTCGCCGGGTCCCGTACGACTCCCTTGGAGTTGTCGGCCCCGAACCGGATCGGCTCGCCGTGCTCCAGGCGGATGACCGCCTCCAGCGCCCGGTCCTTGTCCTTCAGCGCCTCGAAGGCACCGTCGTTGAAGATGTTGCAGTTCTGGTAGATCTCCACCAGCGCCGTGCCCGGGTGGTCGGCCGCCTGGCGCAGCACGCTCGTGAGGTGCTTGCGGTCGGAGTCGACGGTCCGGGCCACGAAGGACGCCTCCGCGCCGATCGCCAGCGACACCGGGTTGAAGGGCGAGTCCAGCGAGCCCATCGGCGTTGACTTGGTGATCTTGCCGACCTCGGAGGTGGGCGAGTACTGCCCCTTCGTCAGCCCGTAGATCCGGTTGTTGAAGAGCAGGATCTTGAGGTTGACGTTGCGCCGCAGCGCGTGGATGAGGTGGTTGCCGCCGATGGACAGCGCGTCCCCGTCACCCGTGACGACCCAGACGGACAGATCACGGCGCGAGGTCGCGAGCCCGGTGGCGATGGCCGGCGCGCGTCCGTGGATGGAGTGCATGCCGTAGGTGTTCATGTAGTACGGGAAGCGGCTGGAGCAGCCGATCCCCGACACGAACACGATGTTCTCCTTGGCCAGCCCGAGGTCCGGCATGAAGCCCTGCACGGCGGCCAGCACGGCGTAGTCACCGCAGCCGGGGCACCAGCGGACCTCCTGGTCGGACTTGAAGTCCTTCATGGACTGCTTGGCCTCGGCCTTGGGCACGAGGGAAAGCAGCTCGTTGACCTCAGGCATCGATGGCCTCCTTGAGAGCCGTGGCGAGCTGTTCGGCCTTGAACGGCATGCCGTTGACCTGGTTGTAGGAGTGCGCGTCGATGAGGTACTTCGCCCGGAGCAGCGTCGCGAGCTGACCCAGGTTCATCTCCGGCACCACGACCTTGTCGTAACGCTTCAGCACATCGCCCAGATTCCTCGGGAACGGGTTGATGTGACGCAGATGCGCCTGCGCGATCGGGTGGCCGTTGGTGCGCAGCCGGCGGACGGCGGCGGTGATGGGGCCGTACGTGGAGCCCCAGCCGAGCACCAGCGTGCGCGCGCCGTCCGGGTCGTCCACGACGAGGTCCGGCACCGCGATGCCGTCGATCTTGGCCTGCCGGGTGCGGACCATGAAGTCGTGGTTGGCCGGGTCGTAGGAGATGTTGCCCGTGCCGTCCTGCTTCTCGATGCCGCCGATGCGGTGTTCGAGACCGGGGGTGCCCGGCACGGCCCACGGGCGGGCCAGGGTCTGCGGGTCACGCTTGTACGGCCAGAACACGTCGGTGCCGTCGGGCAGTTGGTGGTTGGGCGCCGTGGTGAACCGCACCGCCAGATCCGGCAGTTCGTCCGCCTCGGGGATGCGCCAGGGCTCGGAGCCGTTGGCGAGATAGCCGTCGGAGAGCAGGAAGACCGGGGTGCGGTACGTGACCGCGATCCGGGCCGCCTCGATGGCCGCGTCGAAGCAGTCGGCCGGTGTCCGCGGGGCGACGATCGGCACCGGCGCCTCGCCGTTGCGCCCGTACATCGCCTGGAGCAGGTCGGCCTGTTCGGTCTTGGTCGGCAGACCGGTCGAGGGTCCGCCGCGCTGGATCGCCACCACCAGCAGGGGCAGCTCCAGCGAGACCGCCAGACCGATCGTCTCCGACTTCAGGGCCACGCCGGGCCCCGAGGTGGTCGTCACCGCGAGGGAACCGCCGAAGGAGGCGCCGAGCGCCGCGCCGATGGCGGCGATCTCGTCCTCCGCCTGGAAGGTGCGGACGCCGAAGTTCTTGTGCCGCGACAGCTCGTGGAGGATGTCGGAGGCCGGCGTGATCGGGTACGAGCCGAGGTAGAGCGGCAGATCGGCCTGGTGGGAGGCGGCGATCAGGCCGTACGACAGGGCCAGGTTCCCGGAGATGTTGCGGTACGTGCCGGTCGGGAACGCCTTGGTGGCGGGGGCGACCTCGTAGGAGACGGCGAAGTCCTCGGTGGTCTCGCCGAAGTTCCAGCCCGCCCGGAAGGCCGCCACGTTCGCCTCGGCGATGTTCGGCTTCTTGGCGAACTTGGTCCGCAGGAACTGCTCGGTGCTCTCGGTCGGACGGTGGTACATCCACGAGAGCAGACCCAGCGCGAACATGTTCTTCGACCGCTCGGCCTCCTTGCGGGAGAGCCCGAAGTCCTTCAGCGCCTCGATCGTCAGCGTCGTCAGCGGCACCGGGTGGAGCTGGTACGCCTCCAGCGAGCCGTCCTCCAGGGGCGAGGTGGTGTAACCGACCTTCGCCATGGGGCGCTTGGTGAACTCGTCGGTGTTGACGATGATGTCGGCGCCGCGCGGCACATCGCCGATGTTCGCCTTGAGCGCGGCCGGGTTCATCGCGACCAGCACGTTCGGCGCGTCGCCGGGGGTCAGGATGTCGTGGTCGGCGAAGTGCAGCTGGAACGAGGACACGCCCGGCAGGGTGCCCGCGGGCGCGCGGATCTCGGCGGGGAAGTTCGGCAGTGTCGACAGGTCGTTCCCGAACGACGCCGTCTCCGAGGTGAACCGGTCACCCGTCAGCTGCATGCCGTCACCGGAGTCACCCGCGAAACGGATGATCACCCGGTCCAGACGGCGGACTTCCTTCGAACCGGACGCGCCGGGCACGCCGTGCGGGGGCTGATCGCCGACGACGGACTCACTCGTGTCGTCAGCCCCGTCGGCCTGCTCGGCTGGGCTACTGACCTGGCTGGTCACTGAACTGGACCTCCCTCGAGGCGGCTGCTTGGGCTGACCGGTACGACCGGTACACCCAGGGGCCACCCTACGTCGGTAAGGGTCGCCTTCCCTGGACCGCTCGTATGGTGGACGTCGATCTGAGACGCTTCGATGTGGCAATTTGCCATGTTTTCTCCGCCCCCGAGGGCTCTGTGTTCATCCCTGTCTGTGCCGATTTGAACTCAGTCTTTTGGACTAGGACCCCTTAGCTGCCCCTGACATGCCCGGAGCCACCGGCGCCACCGCGCCCGGTCACGAGTTGAGATACGTCAGGACCGCCAGCACCCGGCGGTGATCTCCGTCACTCGGCGACAGGCCGAGCTTCTGGAAGATGTTGCTGACGTGCTTCTCCACCGCGCCGTCGCTCACGACCAGCTGCCTGGCGATCGCCGAGTTCGTCCGCCCCTCCGCCATCAGCCCGAGGACCTCGCGCTCCCGGGGGGTCAGACCCACGAGCACGTCCTGCTTACGACTGCGGCCGAGCAACTGTGCCACCACCTCGGGGTCGAGCGCCGTGCCGCCCCTCGCCACCCGTACGACCGCGTCCACGAACTCGCGGACCTCGGCCACCCGGTCCTTGAGCAGATAACCGACGCCCCGGCTGCTGCCGGCGAGCAGCTCGGTCGCGTACTGCTCCTCCACATACTGGGACAGCACCAGCACACCGATGCCCGGATGGTCCCTGCGCAGCTGTACCGCCGCCCGGACACCCTCGTCGGTGTGCGTCGGCGGCATCCGTACGTCGGCCACCACCACGTCCGGCGCCGCGCCCTCACGGGCCAGGTCGCCGACGGTCTTGATCAGCGCCTCACCGTCCCCGACACCGGCGACGACGTCATGCCCGAGATCGGTCAGCAGCCGGGTCAGGCCCTCCCGCAGGAGCACCGAATCCTCGGCGATGACCACTCGTACCCTGTCCTCCACGACCGTGCCGCCCCCAAGTCGATGTGCGTACGCGCTCCGCGTCCGCCCTGCGGTTCCCAGCATCCCAGTATTCGTATCGGCGTGCGTCCACTGGCCGGGAACAGACCAAAGCGAGAGACGTGACTCCGGCGCACCCGGTCGAGGCCGCGGACGCGACTCCGGCGCACCGGACGATGTCCGGTGCGCCGTGGCCGCGTCTGTGTGTCGCCTGTGATCGGTGTCCCACGTCTCTCGTGCCGTACGGTGCCTCGTACGGCCCCCGGTGTCCCGGCGGGCCGTCGTGGCTCATTTACGCCAGGGCAGCTCCGCCGTCACCGTCGTCGGCCCGCCGACCGGCGAGTCCACGACGAGGATTCCGTCGACCGAGTCGAGCCGCTCCGCGAGCCCGGCCAGGCCGGTGCCCGCCGAGGTGTTCGCGCCGCCCCGGCCGTCGTCCGCGACCTGGAGCATCAGCCGGTCCTGCATCCGCCACACGTCGACCGACGCGCGCCCGGCCCCGCTGTGCTTGCTGACGTTCTGGAGGAGTTCCGAGACGGTGAAGTAGGCGATGCCCTCGATGGCCGCCGCCGGGCGCTGGTCCAGGTCCACCTCCACCTGCACCGGCACGGTGCAGCGGGAGGCGACGGAGGAGAGCGCGGCGTCCAGGCCCCGGTCGGTGAGAACGGCCGGGTGGATGCCCCGCGCCAGATCGCGCAGCTCCTGGAGGGCGACCTTCACCTCGCCGTGCGCCTCGTCGACCATCCGCGCCGCCGCCTCCGGGTCGTTCAGCAGCTTCTCCTTCGCCAGACCCAGGTCCATGGCCAGCGCCACCAGCCGGGCCTGCGCCCCGTCGTGGAGGTCGCGCTCGATACGGCGCAGGTCGGCGGCGGCCGTGTCGACCACGACACCCCGGTCCGACTCCAGCTCGGAGACCCGCTCGGCCAGCTTGGACGGGCCGAGCAGACCGGCGACCAGCACCCGGTCCACCCCGGTCAGTCCACGGATCAGCCAGGGCGAGGCGAGGACGAGGACCAGACCGACGACGCTCGTGGCGGCGGTCTCGAACGGGGTGTCCAGGTAGAAGTCGTTGGTGCCGTCGCTGAAGAGCGCGATGCCGTCCTGGTCCGTGTACTCGGGGAAGACCCACTGCCACAGCGGATAGAGGAAGAGGCTCCAGCCGGTGGCCATGACGGTCACGGACGTGACGAAGGAGAACAGCGCCCACGGGAAGTGCAGGAAGCCGTAGAGCAGATGCCGCCAGGACACGCCGCTCTTGAGGACCGCGCCGACCCAGGACATCAGACCTGACTTCTTCCCCCGGATGGGCAGCGGGCTCGGGGTCTCCAGTCCGAGCAGGGCCCGCGCCCTCATCCGCTCGACGGCGCCGAGGCCCCGGCAGCCGACGAGCGCGGCGGCCAGCAGCGGGATTCCGATGAAGGTCACGAGGAGGCCCGCGCTGAGCGAGACCGTTGTCACGACGTAGACGAAGAAGAGGATGCCCATCGGGAGGTTGAGAAGGAGATAGGCGAACTCCTTCCACGCCCGGCCCGAGAACGGAGCGCGCAGTGCCGGGTGGAGGGTGTGGCGCTGTGCCGGTGTCCGCGTGCCGTAATCCGTGGCCATCGAGTCGTCCGTTCTGCGAGCGGGGCGGTCGTGCTTCCTGTAGTAGCTCCATGCTCATCCGCCGGGCGGGGCCGCACCATGAGGGCGGTTACCGTCTTCGCCCTGGGGTTTTCCCCACCTTCGGGGGTGCGGTTTCAGGGCCTCCGGGTGGATGGCGGGCCGGCGGGTGGAGGCGTACGGGACGGCTCCGGCGCCCCCGCGCGCGGCGCGTCCCCGCGCCCGTACGGCACCGCCCCCGCTCACTCGCGGGCCGGCTCGCGCTCCCGCCAGGGAAGCTCCGCCGTGACGATCGTCGGGCCCCCTTCCGGCGAGTCCAGCACGAAGAGACCGTCGACCGCCCCCAGGCGCTCCGCCAGCCCCGCCATGCCCGTCCCGCCGTCCAGCCGGGCGCCCCCGCGCCCGTTGTCCTCGACCTGGATGAGCAGCCGGTCCTCCGCGCGCCACACCTCGACGCCGGCCATGCTCGCCCCGCTGTGCTTGCTGACGTTCTGAAGCAGCTCCGAGACGGTGAAGTAGGCGATGCCCTCGATGGCCGCCGCCGGGCGCTGGTCCAGCTCGACCTCGACCTTGACCGGGACCGTGCAGCGGGAGGCGACGGAGGAGAGGGCCGCGTCCAGACCCCGGTCGGTGAGAACGGCCGGGTGGATGCCCCGCGCCAGGTCCCGCAGCTCCTGGAGCGCCAGCTTCACCTCGCCGTGCGCCTCGTCGACCATGCTCGCCGCCGTCTCGGGGTCCTCCAGCAGTTTCTCCTTCGCGAGGCCGAGTCCCATCGCCAGCGCCACCAGCCGGGCCTGCGCCCCGTCGTGGAGGTCGCGCTCGATACGGCGCAGGTCGGCGGCGGCCGTGTCGACCACGACGCCCCGGTCCGACTCCAGCTCCGCGATCCGGCTCTCCAGCTCGTCGGAGGGCGAGAGCAGCCCGCGCACCATGGCCCGGTCGACGTTGGTGAGACCGCGCGCGATGAAGGGCAGCACCGGCCACAGGACGAACAGGCTCACCGTCGTGATCGTGAAGGTCAGGATCCCCCAGGGCAGCCGGATGAACTCGTACAGCGTGGTCCGCCAGGCCACCGGGTCCTTCAGCCCGGTCCACAGCCAGGAGAAGAACCCCTCGCTGCCGCGGTCCCGCCGCTCCCGGCGCCGCCGCCCACGGAGCGGGCTCGGCTCGTCGATGCGCACCCCCAGCAGGGCGCGCGCCCGCGCGCGCTCCGCCTTGCCCAGCAGCCGCGCCCCGGACAGACCGAGGGCGAGCCAGGGCAGGCCGATCACGGTGACGGAGAGAAAGGCGCCGGTGGGGACGACGAACACGACATAGACGAAGCCGGCGATCGAGACCGGCAGATTGGCGAGGAGATGGGCGATCTCCTTCCATGTGTGCCGGTTGAAGGCGAAACGCGGCGGCGGTCGCCGTTCGTCGTCGGGAAGGCTGTTACGGGCGGTCATAAGGCCCTAGCCTGCACGTCCGCGGGGGCGCACGCCATGGGGTGGCTGGGGGAGCGGTGGTGGGGATAACCCCACCACCCGGCCGGCACCCGCCGCGCAGCCGCCCGACCAGCGCCTCGGCCGAAGCGTGTGGGGCCCACGCATGACCCGGACATGACTGATGCGCGACCGACTGCTTACGGTCCCTTTAGCAGGGCCTAGACTCCCGTGCGTACAGATCAGCGACCAGGATCCAAGAACAGACCGATCGGCGGAACGAGGGGCGGGTGACGCACGTGCCGGAACCGCGCGCTCTCGCGTCGGACTACTTCCAGAGCTACTCGGTTGTCGGACTGCTCGCGGTCGTCGGCGTCCTCTTCGTCGCCGTGGCCTTCGGGGCGGGCAGACTGCTGCGGCCGGTGGTACCGACGCCGGAGAAGCTGCTCACGTACGAATGCGGAGTCGACCCGGTGGGCGAGGGCTGGGCACACACCCAGGTCCGCTACTACGTCTACGCCTTCCTCTACGTCATCTTCGCCGTCGACTCGATCTTCCTCTTCCCGTGGGCCACGGTCTTCGCGGCCCCGGGGTACGGCGCGACGACGCTCGTCGAGATGTTCGTCTTCCTCGGCTTCCTGGCCGTAGGACTTCTCTACGCATGGAAGAAGGGCGTCCTGGAATGGACGTGACCCCCGCCGCCGGTGCGACCGCCGCCGGGTCCGCCCCGGCCACCGCCGCCCCGGTCGACCTGCCCGACCCCCAGCGCCTGGGCGTGCTTTCCCGGCTGGCGCCCCAGCCGATGAAGGTGGTCCTCAACTGGGGCCGCCGCTACAGCCTCTGGGTCTTCAACTTCGGACTCGCCTGCTGCGCCATCGAGTTCATCGCCGCCTCGATGGCCAGACACGACTTCATCAGGCTCGGTGTCATCCCCCTCGCGCCGGGCCCGCGCCAGGCGGACCTGATGGTCGTGTCCGGCACGGTGACGGACAAGATGGCACCGGCCGTGAAACGGCTCTTCGAGCAGATGCCCGAGCCCAAGTACGTGATCTCCTTCGGCGCCTGCTCCAACTGCGGTGGCCCGTACTGGGACTCGTACTCCGTCACGAAGGGCGTCGACCAGATCATCCCGGTCGACGTCTACGTACCGGGCTGCCCGCCGCGCCCCGAGGCCCTCCTCCAGGGAATCCTCAAGCTCCAGGAGAAGATCTCCCGGGAGTCGCTGGGTGAGCGTTACGGCTCCGGGAGCCACCGGCCCAGCACCGCCGCGCTGCGCAGCGGACTGATCGCGGCCCCGCCCACGCCGGGGGAGAGCACCTGATGACTTCGGACGCGCACCACGCGTACGAGGGCCTGCCCGGCACCGTCGCCGAGATCTTCGGCGCGGACGCCACGGCCGAGCGCGCGTACGACCTCCTGACGGTCGACGTCCCCGCCGCCTCCTGGCCGGCCGCCCTCGAAACCGCCCGGTCCACCCTTGGCTGCACCTACTTCGACTGGCTGAGCGCCGTCGACGAACCGGGCACCGGCTTCCGCGTCGGCGCGCATGTCGCCTCGCTCGAACGCGGCGCCGTACGGCGGCTGTTGGTCCGTACGACCGTTCCGCACGAGGCCCCGGTACTGCCCACCGCCATCGGGATCTACGCGGGCGCGGAGTGGCACGAGCGCGAGACGTACGAGATGTTCGGCATCACCTTCACCGACCACCCCAACCTGGTGCACCTGCTGCTGCCCGAGACCTTCGAAGGACACCCGCTGCGCAAGGACTTCGTCCTGGCGGCCCGGGTCGCGAAGGCCTGGCCGGGCGCGAAGGAACCGGGGGAGTCCGCGCCGGGGCACGCGGGGCCCAAGCGCCGCCAGATGCTGCCGCCCGGCGTACCGGACCCGAACGACTGGGGGCCGCTCAAGGGCCAACTGCCCCCGGCCCCCGCCCGGCCCGCCCGCACGCCCCGCGCCGCCGGGGACCGCCCGGTCCGCCGCGCCCGGAGCGTCACGGAGGGCTCCACGAGCCAGCAGCGCCCGACGTCCGGGGCGACGCCCGAAGGGGCGCCCGCGCCCGCGCCGAAGGCCGCGCCCGCGCCCTGGCACGACCCGCGCCCGGCCTTCGACGACCCGGCGACGGACACGACGGAGCCCGGGCCGCGGAAGCCGGACCCCTCCAAACCGGAGCCGGAGCAGCCCGATCCGGCGAAGCCCCGGCCCGACTCCGAGCGCCCCGGAGGAGACGCGTGAACGACGTGCTCGACGTCGCCATTCGGCTGGTCATCGTCTTCGCCGCCTTCCTCCTGCTGCCCCTGATCGTCGGACAGACCGAGCACAAGGTCATGGCCCATATGCAGGGCCGACTCGGCCCCATGTACGTCGGCGGATTCCACGGCTGGGCCCAACTCGTCGCCGACGGCGTGAAGTTCGCGCAGAAGGAGGACATCGTCCCGGCCGCCGCCGACCGGCGGATCTTCCAGCTCGCCCCGGCCGTCGCCCTGCTGCCCTACCTCCTCGTCCTGGTCGTGATCCCGATCGGTCCCCAGGAGGGCGCGGTCGGCGAGGTCGTCGACGCGGGTATCTTCTTCGTCCTCGCCGTGATGGGCGTCGGCGTGCTCGGTTCGCTGATGGCGGGCTGGGCCTCGGCCAACAAGTTCTCCCTCCTCGGCGGTCTGCGCACCGCCGCCCAACTGCTCGCGTACGAACTGCCCATGCTGCTCACGGCCGCCTCCGTCGCGATGGCGGCCGGCACCGTGTCGCTGCCGGGCATCCTCGACGCCTTCGAGTGGTGGTGGGTGCCCTGGCAGATCGTCGGCGCCCTCGTCTTCTTCGTCGCCGGTCTCGCCGAACTCCAGCGCCCTCCCTTCGACATGCCGGTCGCCGACTCCGAGATCATCTTCGGCGCCTACACCGAGTACACGGGTCTGCGGTTCGCGCTGTTCCTGCTCGCCGAGTACGCGGGCATCGTCGTCCTCTGCGGACTGACCACCGTCCTGTTCCTCGGCGGCTGGCACAGCCCGTTCGGCGGTGACGATCTCGGCTGGCTCTGGACCCTCCTCAAGACGTTCGTCCTCGCCTTCGTCGTCATCTGGCTGCGCGTCAGCTATCCGCGGCTGCGCGAGGACCAGCTCCAGAAGCTCGCGTGGACCGTGCTCATCCCGCTCGCCCTCGCCCAGATCGCCCTCACCGGCATCGTCAAGGTGGTGATCCAGTAAGTGGCTCCGATCCCCGGTAGCGGCCTGGCCAAGGGGCTGGCCGTCACCCTCCGTACGATGACCAGGAAGTCCGTCACCGCGCGATACCCGGACACCCAGCCCGAACTCCCGCCCCGCAGCCGGGGCGTGATCGGACTGTTCGAGGAGAACTGCACGGTCTGCATGCTCTGCGCCCGCGAGTGCCCCGACTGGTGCATCTACATCGACTCCCACAAGGAGACGCTTCCGGCCGCCGCCCCCGGCGGGCGCGAGCGCAGCCGGAACGTCCTCGACCGGTTCGCCATCGACTTCTCCCTCTGCATGTACTGCGGTATCTGTATCGAGGTCTGCCCCTTCGACGCGCTGTTCTGGTCACCGGAGTTCGAGTACGCGGAGACGGACATCCTGGAACTCACCCACGAGCGCGACAAGCTTCGCGAGTGGATGTGGACCGTGCCGGCCCCGCCCGCCCTCGACCCGGCCGCCGAGGAGCCGAAGGAGATCGCCGCCGCCCGCAAGACGGCCGACAAGCTCGCGGCGGCGGAGGCCGCCGCACGGGCGGCCACCACGTCCGCGTCCCAGGAGCGGGAGGACGGCGAGTGACCCCTCTCGCAGCCGCCCACCCCGGCTTCCTCTCCCCGACCGGTGTGGAGATCGCCTTCGTCCTCGTCGGGCTCCTCACCCTCGGCGCGGCCGTCATCACCGTCACGACCAAGCAGCTGGTGCACGCGGCTCTCTGGCTGGTCGTGGCGCTGGGCGGCCTGGCCGTCGAATACCTGCTGCTGACGGCCGAGTTCATCGCCTGGGTACAGGTCCTGATCTATGTCGGCTCCGTCGTCGTCCTCCTCCTCTTCGGGCTGATGCTGACCAAGGCGCCCATCGGCCGTTCCCCGGACGCGGATTCGGAGAACCGGTGGGTCGCGCTCGCGGTGGCCACCACCGCCGCCGTCGCGCTCGTGTGGGTGGTCGTCGACGCGTTCCGTACGACCTGGATCGAGCTGGACGGTCCCGCGCAGGGGTCGACCGAGGTCTCCGGACAGTTCCTCTTCCGGCACTGGGTCCTGCCCTTCGAAGCACTCTCCGTCCTTCTGCTCGCCGCGCTGATCGGCGCGATCGTCCTGTCCCGCAAGAGCGACGCCGCTCGCGGAGCCGACACCGGCCGGGGCCCCCGCGGCACCGGCGGCCCGCGCGGCACCCGCGGTCCCCGCACTCCCCGCGGCAAGGAGCAGCGCTGATGCATCTCGCCTATCCCGCCGTGCTCGCGGCGCTGCTGTTCTGCACCGGTCTGTACGGGGTGCTCGCCCGCCGCAACGCGATCCTCGTCCTCATGTCCGTCGAGCTGATGCTCAACGCCGTCAATCTGAACCTCGTCGCCTTCGACGTCTGGCTCCGCGACACCCTGCACGCCGGCCAGGCACTCACCCTCTTCGTGATCGCCGTCGCCGCCGCCGAGATCGGCATCGGCCTGGCGATCGTCCTGATGGTCCACCGCGCCCGCGGCACCGCCGACGTCGACCGCCTCCGCGACAGCGTCGAGAGCGACGCCACCGACCGGGCCGCCGAGGAAGCGGTGGCCGGCTCCGCCGAGGCCGACGCCCGGGCAGAGAAGGCCGAGGCCACCGCGTGACCACGACCACCCTCGCCGTCCTCGTCCCCCTCCTGCCGTTCCTCGGCGCGGTCGCCGGACTGCTCCTCGGCCGTACGGCCCCCGGATTCGTCCGGCCGCTGGCCGTACTGCCGCCGCTCGCCGCCGCCGTACTCGCCGCGTTCGTCGCCGTCCGCCAGAGCGCCGGGCACGGACCCGGCGCACCCCTCGACGCGGCGACGCGGCTCACGCCCACCGGCTCGGTACCGATCGACCTCGCGCTGCACATCGACGGCTTCGCCGCCCTCGTCGCGATCCTCGTCGGCGCCGTCGCGACGTGCGTGCAGATCTACTCGACGAGCTATCTGCGCGACGACCCGCGCTACCCCTCGTACGCCGCCCTGGTCTCCCTCTTCACCTCCGCGATGCTGCTGGTCGTCTACTCCGGCGACCTGATGGTGCTCCTGGTCGGCTGGGAGATCATGGGCATCTGCTCGTACTTCCTCGTCGGCCACTACTGGGAGACGCCCGAGGCGCGCGCCGCCTCCCTGAAGGCCTTCCTGGTCACCAAGCTCGGCGATGTCCCCTTCCTGCTCGGTCTGTTCGCGCTCGCCGTCGACACCGGGACGTTCCGGATCACCGGCGTCCTCGACGCCGTCGCGAACGACGGGCTCGACCACCCCACCCTGATCGCGCTGCTGCTGATCGCCGGTGTCGCGGGCAAGTCGGCCCAATTCCCGCTGCACACCTGGCTGCCCGACGCCATGGCCGGCCCCACCCCCGTCTCCGCGCTGATCCACGCCGCGACGATGGTCGCCGCCGGTGTCTACTTCGTGGCCCGTCTCCTCCCCGTCTTCGCCGCCTCGGCGGCGGCCCTCGGCGTACTCGCCGTACTGGCGGCGATCACCATGGTCGGCTCGGCGCTCGCCGCCCTCGCGCAGGACGACATCAAACGCGTCCTCGCCTACTCGACCATCGGCCAACTCGGCTACATGACCGGCGCGCTGGCAGTCGGCGACCGTGGCGCGGCCGTCTTCCACCTCATCTCGCACGGTGCCTTCAAGGCGCTCCTCTTCCTCGGCGCCGGCGTGATCATCCACGCCGCCGGCACCAACTCGCTCGCGGCCATGTCCCGGATGGGCGGCCTCGCCAAACGCGTCCCCGACGCCTACTGGACGATGACGATCGCGCTGCTCGCGCTCGCCGCCATCCCGCCCTTCGCCGGCTTCTTCTCCAAGGAAGCCGTCCTCGTCGCCGCCGAGCACACGGCCTTCGGCGACTCCGACATCGCACCCGCCGCAGCGGGCTGGACCGTGCTGGTCGCCGGTCTGCTCACCGCCCTCCTCACCGCCGCCTACGCGACGCGCCTGTGGCTCCTCGCCTTCCGGGGCCGGGGCGTCGAAGCCGCCGACCACGGCGGACAGCCCCTCGCGATGAACACCGTCCTGTGGGTGCTCGCCGTCCCCTCCCTCGCCTTCGGCCTGACCGTCGGCGTCATCGCCCCCTGGCTGGACACCGAGAGCCTCGCCCCGACCGTCACCACCTCCGTCCTCGGCACGGGAGTGGCGCTCGTCGGCGGACTGGTCACCTACGGCGCGTGGAGCCACACCACGGCGCTCGCCGCCCGCACCCCGATGGGCGCCGTCGCCGCGCACCCGGACGCCGAGCCCGCCCTCTCCGAGGCCGAGGCCATCGCCAGCCACGCCCCCGTCTACGGGAACATCGCCTCGGCCCCCGACCCCGCCGACCCCGGCCGGCTCCTGCTGGGCAGGCTCCACGGCCACGCCGCCGCCGGCTTCCACCTGGACGCCCTCTACCGCGTGATGTTCCAACGCCCGGTCCAGGCCGCGGCCACACTGGTCCGCTTCCTCGACCGCGAGGTCGTCGACACCTACGTACGCGGAGCGGGCACCGGCACCCGCTGGCTCGGCATCGCCGTACGCGGCGCGCAGACCGGCAACGTCCAGACCTACCTGGGTGCCCTGCTCGCCGGAACGGTCGTCCTGGCCATCGCCGCCGTACTCGTCGCAGCCGGAGCGTGAGCCGTGATCGATATCAGCACGTCCGTGATGCAGTTCCTTCTGGCGTTCATCGTCGCCGCCCCCCTCCTGGGCGCCGTGGCGGCGCTGCTGCCCGCCCCGCCCGGACTCCGGGGCAAGAGCCCCGACCAGGCCGTACTGCGCCACGGTGTGACCGTGACCGGCGCGATCCTCATCGCCGCGATCGTCCTCGCGCTCGGCTTCGACCACGACCAGCCGTCGAGGATGCAGGCCACGACGGACATCAGCTGGATCGCCGCACTCGACGTGCGGATCCACCTCGGTGTCGACGGCATCTCACTCCCCCTCCTGGTCCTGACCGCGCTGCTGACCTTCCTCTGCGCGCTCCACAGCTACTTCACATCCCCGGCAGGCCCCTCCCCGAAGGCCTTCGTCGCCCTGCTGCTCGTCCTCGAATCCGGCACCCTCGCGACCTTCGCCGTCCTCGATCTGCTGCTCTTCTTCCTCGCCTTCGAGATGGTGCTCATCCCGATGTACTTCCTCATCGCCCGCTGGGGCGGCGAGGAACGGCAGGCCGCCGCCTGGAAGTTCATCCTCTACACGCTGCTCGGTTCCGTGGTCATGCTGCTCGGCCTGCTGCTCGTCGGGCTGCACGCGAACACATTCGACATGGTGGCACTCGCCACTGACAACGGCCGTGGGCTGAGTACATTCGTGCAGGTCACGGCCGTTCTGGCGATCGGGATCGGGCTCGCGGTCAAGACGCCGATGTGGCCGCTGCACAGCTGGCTCCCGGACGCCCACACCGCCGCCCCGACCGTCGGATCCGTCCTCCTCGCCGGGGTCATGCTCAAGATGGGTACGTACGGATTCGTCCGTATCGTCCTACCCGTAGCCCCCGACGGGATGCGGACCTTCGCGCCGTACCTCGCCGCCTTCGCCGTCGCCGGGATCATCTACGGCTCCCTGGCCTGCCTCGCCCTCGCCCGGCAGGGCGCCGGCGGCGACCTCAAGCGTCTGATCGCCTACTCCTCCGTCGGCCACATGGGCTTCGTGCTCCTCGGCATCGCGTCCATGACACCCACGGGCGTCAACGGCGCGCTCTTCGCCAACGTCGCCCACGGCCTCATCACCGGCCTGCTCTTCTTCCTCGTCGGAGCGCTCAAGGACCGCTACGGCACCGCCGACCTCGACACCCTCGCCGGCGCCACCGGCGCGGCCCTGTACGGCCGGGCGCCCCGCCTCGGCGGACTGCTCGCCTTCGCCGCCGTCGCCTCGCTCGGCCTGCCGGGACTCGCCGGGTTCTGGGGCGAGATGCTGGCGATGTTCGGCGCCTTCGACCCCGCGGAGGGCCTCAGCCGCCCCGCCTTCGTCACCTTCACGGCGATCGCCTGCTTCGGCACGCTGCTCACCGCCGCCTATCTGCTGATCGTGGTCCGCCGCGTCTGCATGGGCGTCACGCGGCAGGCGACGGACACGGGTGGCCCGACGCCCGAACTCGCCGACGTCCACGGCCACGAACTCGCCGCCTGGACCCCGCTCGTCGCCCTCACCGTCCTCGCCGGACTCTGGCCCGCCGTCCTCCTCGGCCTCACCGACCCGGCCGTGCAGAAGCTCCTCGCAGGAGGCAAGTCGTGACCGTGGCAGCCGCCCAGGGCGCCGCCGACGGCGCCGCGAATCTCGTCCAGTCCGTCGACTGGCTCGCCATCGCGCCCCCGGCCCTCACCGCCGCCGTCGCCCTGGTCGTCCTGATCGCCGACCTGTTCGTCCCGGAGCGCCGGAAGCCGCTTCTCGGCGTCCTGTCCGTCGCCGGCCTCGCCGCCGCGCTCCTGCTGCTCCTGCCGCTGCGCGCGGGCGACCGGTCCACCTTCTGCCTGACGGCGGACGCCGACGTCTGCAGCTACACGGCCGACCACTTCACGCTCGTCATCCAGCTCCTGGTACTCGGCGGAGCGCTGCTCACCGCGCTCCTCTCGGTCACCGAACTCGCCGGCGGCACGAGCGGCAGGACCGGCACGAGCAAGACCGGCGGGGCCGGCGAAACGGGCGACCTCACCGGCACGAGCGGCCACCCCGACCGCAAGCTCCCGCCGGGGGAGTTCTGGTTCCTGCTGCTCTCCTCCGCCTCCGGCGCCGCCCTCCTCCCCGCGGCCCGCGACCTCGCGACCCTGATCGTCGCCCTCGAAGTCGCCACCCTCCCCGCCTTCGCGCTGGTCGGCCTCAAGCGCGGCGACCGCCTCTCGTCCGAGGCCGCCCTGAAGTTCTTCCTCTCCTCCGTGACGGCCACCGCCGTCATGCTGCTCGGCGTCAGCTTCGTGTACGCCGCCACCGGCTCCCTGCATCTCACCGAGATCGCCGCCGGACTCGACGACGTCCCCGGAAAGCTCGAAACCCTCGCGTCCACGGGCGTCGCCCTGACCCTCGTCGGCTTCGCCTTCAAGGCCGCCGCCGCGCCCTTCCACTTCTGGGTCCCCGACACCTACGTCGGCGCGCCCCTGCCCGTCGCCGCCTACCTCTCCGTCGTCAGCAAGGCCGTCGGCCTCTCCGGTCTGATCCTGGTGACGGTCATCGCCTTCCCGAGCCACTCGGACGTGTGGGGCCCCGCCGTCGCGGTGCTCGCCGCGCTCACCATGACCGTCGGCAACGTCGCCGCGCTGCGCCAGTCGGCCACGCGCGCGTGGAGCGCGGTACGCCTCCTGGCCTGGTCCTCCGTCGCCCAGGCCGGCTATCTGCTGGTGCCGATCGCGGCGGCGGCGTACGCCGGCACGGACCAGATCGGCTCCACCGTCGCGTACGCCCTGATGTACGCCGTCGTGAACCTCGGCGCCTTCGCCGTCGCCGCCCTGGTCGCCCGTACGAAGCCCCTGAACCGTCTCGCGGACTACCGCGGTCTCGCGTCCGAGCGCCCGCTCACCGCGCTCGCCATGGGCTTCTTCCTGCTCTGCCTCGCCGGACTGCCGCCCGGCATCGTCGGCCTCTTCGCGAAGGTCACGGTCTTCTCCTCCGCCGTCGACGCGGGCCTCGGCTGGCTGGCCGTCGTGATGGCCGTCAACGTCGTCGTCGCGCTCTTCTACTACCTCCAGTGGACGGCGATCCTCTTCCTCGGCCCCGAGAGGGCGGCCGAGGACGCCCCGGGCGAGGCGCGGACGGTCCCGGAGGCCCCGGCCCCCGCTCTCCGGCCCGACGGCCTCCCCGCCGGCGCCCTGGTCGCCGCGCGCGCCCCCGCCCCGCTGCTCGCCGCGATCGGCCTGACCGCCGCCGCGGGCGTCGCCCTGTCGGGAGCGCCCCAGCTGGTTCTGCGCTTCGCCGCCGAAAACCTCTTCTGAGGCCTCCTCGAGCCTCCCGCGAGGGCCTCCCCGGCCCGGGAAACCGCCCCTCCCGCCCCCTCCGCCACCCGTACGGCGTACACCCCCGCGCGGGGGCGCCAGGGAACCCGTGACCCTCGCCTGGCGTTGACCAGTAAGGAAGGGTCCACTGGAGAGTGGAGCAGCATCAGGTAAAGGGTTCCCCTGCCGCACGATTTGGAGGGCGCTCCGTGCACCGCCGGCACAACGGGTTGAGGACCGCCGCACTCCTCGGGGGACTGTCCGCACTCATCATCGTCATCGGCAGTATCTTCGGCAGGACAGGGCTGATCATCGCGGTCGTGATCGCGCTCGGGACGAACGCGTACGCGTACTGGAACAGCGACAGGCTCGCCCTGCGCGCCATGCGCGCGCGCCCGGTCAGCGAGTTCGAGGCACCGGACCTCTACCGCATCGTCCGCGAGCTCTCCACGGCCGCGCGCCAGCCGATGCCACGGCTCTACATCTCCCCGACCCAGGCTCCCAACGCCTTCGCCACCGGCCGCAATCCCCGTAACGCCGCCGTCTGTTGTACGGAGGGGATCCTCCAGATCCTGAACGAGCAGGAGTTGCGCGGCGTGCTCGGCCATGAGCTCAGCCATGTCTACAACCGCGACATCCTCATCTCCTCCGTCGCCGGCGCCCTCGCCTCGGTCGTCATGTTCCTGGTGAACTTCGCCTGGCTCATCCCCATCGGCCGCTCGGACGACGACGAGGGACCCGGCCTCGTCGGCATCCTCCTGGTGATGGTCCTCGGCCCGCTGGCCGCCTCCGTGATCCAGCTCGCCGTGAGCCGCTCCCGGGAGTACGAGGCGGACGCGTCCGGCGCCCAGCTCACCGGCGACCCACTGGCCCTCGCGAGCGCCCTGCGCAAGCTGGAAGCCGGTACGAAGCAGTTGCCGTTGCCTCCCGAGCCACGGATCGAGACGGCGAGCCATCTGATGATCGCCAATCCGTTCCGTCCCGGGCAGGGTGTATCGAGAATGTTCTCCACGCATCCGCCGATGGCGGAGCGCATCGCCCGACTAGAGCAGATGGCAGGTGGCCGTCCATGAAGACGATCCTCAACATCATTTGGCTGGTTCTGAGCGGATTCTGGCTGTTCCTCGGCTACATGCTCGCCGGGTTGCTCCTGTGCGTCACGATCATCGGCATCCCCTTCGGGGTGGCCGCGTTCCGTATCGGCCGTTACGCGCTGTGGCCGTTCGGCTATACGACGGTGGACCGCCGCGACGCCGGATCGCCCTCGTTCGTCGCCAACGTGCTGTGGGTGATCCTGGCCGGCTGGTGGCTCGCGCTCGGCCATATCTTCACCGGGCTCGCCCTCTGCGTGACGATCATCGGCATCCCGCTGGGCATCGCCAACTTCAAGCTGATCCCCGTCTCGCTGCTGCCCTTCGGCCGCGACATCGTCCGTACGGACGAGGCGTTCGCGGGCTGGTGACACCGCCTAGCGGCGCCGCGCGGCGTACCAGACCGCCCCCAGCAGCAGCACCCCCGCACCGGAGACGACCGACGGGACGGGCAGCGCGAAGGCCAGCACGGCACAGCCGACGAGGCCGACCGCCGCCCGTACCCGTACCAGCTCCGAACCGAGCGTCCACGCCGAGGCGTTGGCGATCGCGTAGTACGCCAGCACCCCGAACGACGAGAAGCCGATCGCCCCGCGCACATCCACCGTCGCCGCCAGGACGGCCACGACCGCGCCCACCGCCAGCTCGGCCCGGTGCGGCACCCGGAAGCGGGGGTGCACGGCGGCCAGCCCGCGCGGCAGATGCCCGTCCCGCGCCATCGCCAGCGTCGTACGGGAGACCCCGAGGATCAGGGCGAGCAGCGCCCCGAGAGCTCCCAGGGCGGCCCCCACACGCACCACGGGCACCAGCCAGGACGCCCCGGCGGCCCGTACGGCATCCGCCAGGGGCGCCGCCGAACGCCCCAACTCCCCGGCTCCGAGGACCGAGAGGACCGCGACCGCCACGCAGGCGTAGACGGCCAGCACGAGGCCGAGGGCCAGCGGGACGGCGCGCGGGATCGTACGGGCCGGGTCCCGCACCTCCTCGCCGAGTGTGGTGATGCGGGCGTATCCGGCGAAGGCGAAGAAGAGCAGCCCGGCCGCCCCCAGCACCCCTCCCACCGAAGCGGAACCGGCGCCCGGGCCCGCCTCCGTACCGAGGCCGAGCCCCAGCCGCCCGGCGTCCGCCGCGTCCGAGCCCAGGCAGACGACCACGACGGCGGCGAGGACCCCGAGCACGACGGCCACGATCACCCGCGTCAGCGTCGCCGGCTTCTGTACGCCGCCGTAGTTCACGGCGGTCAGGACCACCACGGCCGCGACCGCCACCGCGTGCGCCTGCCCCGGCCACACGTACGCCCCGACCGTCAGCGCCATCGCCGCGCACGAGGCGGTCTTGCCGACCACGAAGGCCCAGCCCGCCAGCCACCCCCAGAACGGCCCGAGCCGCTCACGGCCGTACACGTATGTCCCGCCCGAAGCCGGGTAGTCGACCGCGAGCCGGGCCGACGACATCGCATTGCAGTAGGCCACCACGGCGGCCACCGCCAGCCCCCACAGCAGGCCGGTGCCGGCCGCCTCGGCGGCGGGCCCGAGGGCGACGAAGACGCCCGCCCCGAGCATCGCGCCCAGCCCGACGACGACGGCGTCGAAGACGCCCAGGGTGCGACGCAGCTGCTGTGTCATACGGCGCACGCTATCGACGTCCGCAACCGGCCGCCCCACGGGCGTCTTTCCGCGGAACAGAGTACGAAAGGCAGGTTCACGGCATGACCATCATCGGCTGGCTCGTCCTCGGACTCCTCGCCGGAGCGATCGCCAAGATCCTGCTGCCCGGCCGGGACCCGGGCGGCCTGATCGGCACCACCCTCATCGGCATCGTCGGCGCCTTCGTCGGCGGCTGGATGTCGTCCCGCTGGCTGGACCGCCCGATCGACGCCGACTTCTTCGACGCGGCCACCTGGGGAGCGGCGATCGGCGGCTCACTGGTGCTGCTGATCATCTACCGCGTGCTCTTCGGCCACTCCCGCTCCCGCTGAGCCGGCTCAGCCGCCGAGCCCGGTCTCGCGGAGCGTGATGTTCAGCCGCCCGGCGCGCATCCCGCTCGCCGGGTCGGCGGTGCCCGGACACACCTTGGGCACGCCGTGGAACGCGAGCCGGGACGGCCCACCGAAGACGAAGAGATCGCCGGACGCCAACTCGACATCCGTATAAGGACGCGTCCGCGTCTCCGTGTTGCCGAACCGGAAGACACAGCTGTCACCGATGCTCAACGACACCACCGGCGCACGGGACTTCTCGTCCTTGTCCTGGTGCATGCCCATCCGGGCGTCGCCGTCGTAGAAGTTGACCAGCGCGGTGTCCGGCGCGTACCCGTCCCCGGCGCCCGCCCCGTACGCCTCGTCGAGCGCCGCGCGCCCCAACTCTCCGAGCCACCCCGGAAACGGCGCGACGGGCGCGCCGTTCACGTCCCCGGCGGTACGGGTGTAGCGGTACGGCTGCCAGTGCCACCCCAGACAGACGGTGCGCACGGACATCACGCCCCCGCCCGGCAAGCTGGTACGCCGCATGGGCACGGGCCCCCGCGCCCACTCCCGGCAGGCCTCCACCAACTCCCGCTGTCGGCCGAGATCCAGCCACCCGGGCACATGCACGGCCCCGTCCCCGACAACCGCCCGCTCGCGCGGGAACAACGTGTCACCCATCCTTCACCGCCCGGGAATCGTCGTACGGACAACCGCCTCCGTAGAAGGTGGACGCGACGAGGACCGCGGCCGGGGCCCTCCCCGGCCGACCGCCCTCGTCGTACCGCGCTCGCGCCAGACCGGCGAACACCCGCACCCGGCGGGCGCCTCGGTCAGCGGTAGTTCACGTACTGCAGCGCGAAGTCGAAGTCCTGCCCCTTCAACAGCGCCTGTACGGCCTGCAGATCGTCCCGGCTCTTCGAGCTGACCCGCAGCTCGTCACCCTGCACGAGCGCCTTGACGCCCTTGGGGCCCTCATCGCGGATGATCTTGGCGACCTTCTTCGCGTTCTCCTGGGAGATGCCCTCCTCGATGGAGGCGACGATCTTGTACTCCTTGCCGGACTGCTGGGGCTCGCCCGCGTCCAGCGCCTTCAGTGAGATGCCGCGCTTGATCAGCTTGGACTGGAAGACGTCCAGGATCGCGTTGACCCGCTCCTCGCTGTTGGCCTGCATGAGGATCTTCTCGCCGGACCAGGCGATCGAGGCTCCGACGTTCTTGAAGTCGTAGCGCTGGGAGACCTCCTTCGCGGTCTGGTTGAGGGCGTTGTCGACCTCCTGCCGCTCGACCTTCGAGACGATGTCGAAACTGGAGTCGGCCATGTCCTGTGGCTCCTTGGCTCGGGTACTGGAAAAGGTGCCGCGGCACGCGCCGCGACTGATGCCGAAAGTACGGCCGGGCTCCCGGCCCGCTCCGGCAAAGCCTAGTCATCCCGGCCCTCTTCCGGCCTGATCAATCCGGTGGCGGAGCACCCCCGGGCATCGGGTATCGTTTACGTCGTTGCCACGGAGCAGCGCCCACGGCGCCGGTCCCGCGACAACGTCCCATGGCGGTGTGCCCGAGTGGCCAATGGGAGCGGACTGTAAATCCGCCGGCTTAGCCTTCCCAGGTTCGAATCCTGGCGCCGCCACACGGAAATGATGGCCCCTGACCAGCGGAAACGCCGGTCAGGGGCCATCGTCGTCTCCCTCAGGCGGACGGCGTCGCCTTCTTCACCGCCTCCTCCGCGGGCGCGGGGGCGGGCGCAGGCACCGGTGCGCTGATCAGTTCCGTGGTCGGACCCGCGTTCCTCACCGCCTCCGCGACGGGCACCGCCCCGCCGATCAGCTCAAGCGTCAGCCCAGCCGTCGCCGACGTCTCCACCAACTCCGCCAGCGTCGCGGCCACATCGTCCCGTGGCACCGGCCCACGGCCCGTTGACGGCGCGAGGTTCACCTCGCCGGTGCCCGCGTCGTTGGTGAGCATTCCCGGGCGCAGGACGGTCGTGTCGAGACCCGACTTGGCCAGGACGTACGCGTCCGCCGCGCCCTTGGCCCGCAGGTAGTGGTCGAAGACCTCGTCGCCCCGGTGGTCCGGGTCGGCGCCCATGGACGAGACGATCACATGGCGCCGTACGCCCGCCCGTTCCGCCGCGTCGGCGAAGAGGACGGCGGCCGCGCGGTCGACGGTGTCCTTGCGTTCGACGGTGCTGCCCGGTCCCGCCCCGGCGGCGAAGACCGCCGCGTCCGCGCCCTCCAGGACCGCGGCGACCTCGTCCACCGAGGCCGACTCCAGGTCGGGTACGACGGCTTCGGCGCCCGCCTCCCGCAGATCCGCCGCCTGTTCAGGCCCGCGGATGATGCCCGCGACCTCGTGTTCGCGCGCGGCGAGCAGCCGCTCCAGCCGCAGCGCTATCTGACCGTGTCCTCCGGCGATGACAATTCGCATGCCCACGACGGTAACGTCCGCCGGCCCGTCACCACCCACGCGGTATCTCCGGCGGCCTCTCCGTAGGAGGAGCGACCCCCGCCGGGCGCCGTAGGGCGGGAGCGGGCCGGCCGGCCGCTCACGGCCTTGTCTCGGGCCGCCCCTGCCGCCCCTGTCTCGGCAGGTCCAGCGACACGGCCACCGCCGAATCGCAGTACTCCCGCACCGCGTTCGTCCGGGCCACCACGCGCCCCCGGTGGATGACGATCCGGCTGTACGCCAGCGACAGCACCCCCTCCAGCCTGTCCCCGCGCACCGCGATCAGCTCGGCCGGAAAGCCCGCCTCCACCCGTACCTCCGGCAGCCGCATCGCCTCACGCGCGGCGGTGCTGACGCTCTCGTACGCGTCCGTCGCGCGCAGTCCTCCTTGGGATGCCAGCAGATACGCCGCCTCCAACGGGTCCCCGCGTCCCACCGGGTTCGCCATGTCCCGTACGGCTCCACTGCCCGCCGCCACCCGCACCCCGGCCGCGCGCAGCACCCGTACGGGCGCCACGCCCCGCTGGTCGACCCCGCCGCAGCCGCCCTGGGGCAGACAGACCACCGTCACACCCGCCGCCGCCAACTGGTCGGCCGCCCGCCCGGTGGCGTCCGACGGCAGCCGGGACAGCCCCGCGCAGGGCCCGATCGAGACACCGGGCCGCAGTCCGCCCGCCATGGCCGCGAGGCGCGCGAGGCGGGCCGGGTCGCCGCCGTCCGTATGGAGGTCGACGGGACAGCCGTGCTCGGCGGCCACCGTCAGCACCGATTCCACGTATCCGGTCGGATCGGGGTCGAGGTCCGGACAGCCGCCCACCACACCCGCGCCCATCTTCACCGCGTCCCGCAGCATCGCCAGCCCGTCGGCGCCCGCGACCCCGGTCAGCAGCCGCGGTACGGCGACGACCGTCAGATCCCCGAGCCCGCGCAGTGAACGCCGGGCCTGGAGCACCGCCTCCATGGCGACCAGCTCGTGCGCGTCACCGATCCGTACATGCGTCCGCAGCGTGGTCGCGCCGTGCCCGACCTGGAGCAGCGCGGCCTCGGTCGCCCGGCGCTGGATGTCCTCGGGGTCGTACGGGACGGGCCCGCCCGACGTGACGGCGCTCAGCGCGGTGTCGCTGTGCGCGTGAGGCTCGGCCGGGGCCGGCAGGAGCAGATGCCCGTCGAGGTCCAGGCTGGCGCCGGGCGCGGTGAGACTGCCGGCGGTGCCGACGGCTTCGATACGGCCGCCGCTGAGCCGTACGTCGACGGCGCGGCCGTCGGTGAGCCGGGCCCCGCGCAGCAGCAGAGCGGTGGCGTGGGCCGTGACGCCGTCTGGGGGCCCCGGCTGGCTGTCGGGCATCGGGCTCCTGGTGGGCTCCTGGGTGGGCTGAGGCTCCGGCGTGCAAGATCACGCAGCGTGCGTCGAGCCTAGAGGCGCCCCGCTCGGGCTTCGAGGAGGAAGGAAATAGTCATACCGGCGTGGCTCTTCCTGGCATCCGGAACGCCGCCCGGGACCCGACCACGCGGGCCCAACACCCGTCCGCACAGGGCCAGACGCCTCTTCCGAACCCCCGCCCGGCGCATCTCCGACGCCCGGCCGACGCACCTCCCACAGGAGCCCCGAGGCGGAAGGGACAGGTGGGACGAGAAGCCGGGAAACGGATTTGGGCGAACGGCGACGGACCGTGTAATGTCTTCATCGCTCGCCCCAATAGCTCAGTCGGTAGAGCGTCTCCATGGTAAGGAGAAGGTCTACGGTTCGATTCCGTATTGGGGCTCTGGTGTTCGGTGCTCCTCGCCTCCGGGCGAGGGGATCCGACATCACAGCGGTGTAGCTCAGTCGGTAGAGCAAGCGGCTCATAATCGCTGTGTCACCGGTTCAAGTCCGGTCACCGCTACACACGGTAGCCGATGGTGGGGGCGATCCTTCGATCGGCTACTCTTTTATGCGTTAACCCGTCAATCTGTCCGTCCAAGGAGCACTCACGTGGCTGCCACCGACGTCCGCCCGAAGATCACGCTGGCCTGCGTGGAGTGCAAGGAGCGGAACTACATCACCAAGAAGAACCGGCGCAACAACCCGGACCGTCTTGAGATGAAGAAGCACTGCCCTCGCTGCAACTCGCACACGGCTCACCGCGAAACGCGCTGAACCAGGCTCGTACCCGAGGCCGTCCCCTTAACCGGGGGGCGGCCTCGTGTCGTTTGCCGTGCCCGATCCATAGTTGTGCACCATTCATCAGGGCAGTCTCAGGGCAGTCTCATCAGGAGGGAACGAGTCCATGGCGCTCGACCAGTCCTTCGTCGGGCGGACGTATCCGCCGACCGAGCCGTACGAGGTCGGCCGGGAGAAGATCCGCGAATTCGCCGAGGCGGTGGGCGACAGCAACCCCGTGTACGTGGATCCGGACGCCGCGAAGGCGTTCGGCCACCTCGACGTGATCGCCCCGCCGACCTTCGTCTTCGCGATCACCTTCAAGGCGGCGCGCGAGGTCATCGCCGATCCGCAGCTCGGTCTGGACTACAACCGGGTCGTGCACGGCGACCAGAAGTTCGCGTACACCCGTCCGGTGCGGGCGGGCGACCGGTTGACGGTCACGTCCACCATCGAGGGAGTCAAGTCCATGGCGGGGAACGACATCCTCGACGTCCGCGGCGAGGTGCACGACGAGGCCGGCGCGCACGTCGTGACCGCCTGGACCAAGCTGGTGGCGCGCGCCGCCGAGGGGGAGTGACGCCGATGGGCACGCAGATCGCCTACGACAGGGTCGAGGTCGGCACGGAGCTGCCGTCGGCGACCTTCCCGGTGACGCGCGACACCCTGGTGCGGTACGCGGGCGCCTCCGGGGACTTCAACCCGATTCACTGGAACGAGAAGTTCGCCGTCGAGGTCGGGCTGCCGGACGTCATCGCGCACGGCATGTTCACCATGGCGGAGGCGGTCCGCGTGGTGACCGACTGGGTGGGGGACCCGGGGGCCGTGGTCGAGTACGGCGTCCGTTTCACCAAGCCCGTGGTGGTGCCGAACGACGGCAAGGGCGCGGTCATCGAGGTGAGCGCCAAGATCGGCGAGAAGCTCGACGACAACCGTGTGCGCGTGGACCTGACGGCGACCAGCGAGGGCAAGAAGGTGCTGGGCATGTCCCGCGCCGTCGTCCAGCTGGCCTGAGCGGCCCCGCCGCGCTCCCGAGGCGCCGGACGGCCCGCACCAGCGGCCCCTCCCGCGCCCCGCCCGTTCCCCCGCCCGGGCCCGAACTCCGAGCCCAGGCCGGCGCCAGAGCCCGC
>NZ_JBHXRM010000009.1:36498-49779 GCF_042716895.1 Streptomyces sp. NPDC058653
GGGGTGATTGCCCCGGCCGTTCTCGCTGCGCGCCTCCCGGCCCCCCCCGCGCGCCCGCGGCCCGGCCGCCCCCCCCCGGGCGCCCGGCCCGCCCCCCGGCCCGTTCCCCGGCCGGGGCCGGAAGTCCGAGCCCTGGCCGGCGCCTGAGCCGGCACCAGCACCAGCGCCCGCGCCACAGCAAGAGCCCGGTTCGGCCCCAGCCTCGGCCCTTGACAAGTAAGTTATCAATCAATAACTTACTTCCCATGGTCAGGATGAGCGCAGAAGAGCGACGCGAAAGTGTGATCCGCGCGGCGATCACCGAATTCGCCCGCACCGGTTACCACGGCACCTCCACCGAGGCGATCGCCCGTCGCGTGGGTGTCTCGCAGCCGTACCTCTTCCGGCTCTTCCCGAACAAGCAGTCCATCTTCCTCGCCGCGTCGGAGCGCTGCCTTCTCGACGTCCGGGGCATCTTCGAGGCCGCATCCGAGGGTCTGGACGCCGAAGAGGCCGTCCACGCCATGGGCACCGCCTATCAGCGGCTCATCGCGGAGGACCCCGAGAAGCTGATGATGCAGATGCAGACGTACGTCGCGGTCGCCTCGGCCGAGGCCGCGGGGGACCACGAGTTCGGCCGCTCCGTACGGGCCGGGTGGGAGGTCCTCTGGGACTCCGCGCATCTGGCGCTCGGCGCGGACCCGGACGAGACCACGGCGTTCCTGGCGTACGGCATGCTGATCAACACCCTTGTCGCGATGGGGTTCCCGGCCGGCCATCGCGTCTGGACCGGCTTCTACGACTCCGCGCGGCCGGGCGCCGAACAGCCGGGCGCCGAACAGTCGGGCGGCGACCGGCCGGCCGGTGATCGGCCGGTGACCGGCCCGGCGGAGGCCAGGACCTGCGGCTGAGTCGAAGCGAGCGGTTGAATCGCTCGCTCTTTTCATGGCCTAGAAAGTTAGTCATCAATAACTAACCAGCAGCCAACCAGAACCGCATCGAATCGAATCGGGGAGACCGATGAACCAGCCAGCAGCCCGCGGCGGCGCGAACGCCACCTGGGCCCTCGTCATCACCGGCGCCGCCGGCTTCATGGCGGCACTCGACAACCTCGTTGTCACCACCGCCCTCCCGTCCATCCGCGACGACCTCGGCGGCCAACTCGCCGACCTGGAGTGGACGGTCAACGCCTACACCCTCACCTTCGCGGTGCTGCTCATGTTCGGCGCCGCCCTCGGCGACCGGTTCGGCCGCCGCAGACTCTTCGTCTCCGGTCTCTCGATCTTCACGGCGGCGTCGGCAGCCGCGGCGGTCGCGCCGGGGATCAACAGCCTGATCGCCGCTCGCGCCGTCCAGGGAGTCGGCGCGGCGATCATGATGCCGCTGGCGCTCACCCTGCTCACCGCGGCGGTCCCGGCCGCGAAGCGCGGCGCGGCCCTCGGCATCTTCAGCGCCGCCACCGGTATCGCCGTCGCCGCCGGGCCGCTCGTCGGCGGAAGCCTCACCGAGCACATCTCCTGGGAGTGGATCTTCTGGCTGAACGTCCCGGTCGGCCTCGTCCTGCTGCCGCTCGCCAGGACACGGCTCAAGGAGTCGTACGCCCCGAACGCCCGGATCGACCTCCCCGGCACCCTGCTCATCAGCGGCGGCCTCTTCGGCATCGTCTACGCCCTGGTCACCGCCAACGCCGAGGGCTGGACCAGCCCGCTCGTCCTCACCGGGCTGATCGTCGGCACGGCCCTGATCGGCGGCTTCGTGCACCACGGCATCCGCCGGCCCGACGCGATGCTGCCCATGCGGCTGTTCAAGAACCGCACCTTCGCCGGGATCAACGCCGCCAGCCTGCTGATGTTCCTGGGCATGTTCGGCTCGATCTTCCTGCTCAGCCAGTTCCTCCAGGGCGTCGCCGGCTACTCGCCCACCGAGGCCGGTCTGCGGATGCTGCCCTGGACCGCGATGCCGCTGATCGTCGCCCCGCTCGCCGGAATCCTCTCCGACCGGATCGGCGGCCGGCCCGTCGTCACCGCGGGTCTCGCCCTCCAGGCTCTCGGCCTCGCCCTGTTCGCGACGGTGATCGAGCCCGATGTGTCGTACGCGGCGCAGCTGCCCGCCCTGGTCATCAGCGGGATCGGCATGGCGCTCTACTTCGCCCCCGCCGCCAGCCTGGTCATGTCCAGCGTCCGGCCCGAGGAGCAGGGGATCGCGTCCGGCGCCAACAACGCGCTGCGCGAGGTCGGCGGCGCGCTCGGTGTGGCGGTCCTCGGGGCGGTGTTCTCCGCGCAGGGCGGTTACGAGACACCGCGGATCTTCGTCGACGGCACCGTCCCGGCGCTGTGGATCGGATCGGCGGTCGTGGGGGTCGCGGCGCTGGCGGCCCTGGCGATGCCGGGCCGCCGGGCGCGGGGGAGGACGACGGTGGTGCGCGACTCGCAGGCGGAGGGGGAGCGGAAGACGGTGGGTGTCTGACGCCGCCAGGTACGAGGGCCGGAGGGCGCTCCGCGAGGGCGGCCGACGTCACTCCGCGAGGCGTCCGACGGCGCCCGGCACGGCCACCGGTCCGGTCCGCAGACGAATCGTCCGCGGACCGGACCGTAGTCTTGTCCCGTGCAGGAACTCCAGGACGCCCCTCTCGCCCCCCTGACCACCTTCCGTCTCGGCGGCCCCGCGACCCGGCTGATCACCGCGACCACCGACGCCGAGGTCGTCGGGGCCGTGCGCGAGGCGGACGACGCCGGTACGCCGCTCCTGATCATCGGTGGCGGCAGCAATCTGGTCATCGGCGACAAGGGCTTCGACGGCACCGCCCTGCGGATCGCGACACGCGGTTCCGATCTCACGGGTACGGCGCTGGAACTGGCCGCAGGCGAGACCTGGACCGACGCCGTCGCCCGTACGGTCGAGGCGGGTCTCGCGGGCGTCGAGTGCCTGGCCGGCATCCCCGGCTCGGCCGGCGCCACACCGATCCAGAACGTCGGCGCGTACGGCCAGGAGGTGTCCAGCACCATCACCGAGGTCGTCGCCTACGACCGCGTCACCCGCGAGACCCTGACCCTCGCCAACGCCGAGTGCGCGTTCTCGTACCGGCACAGCCGCTTCAAGGAGCACCCCGAGCGCTACGTCGTCCTGCGCGTCCGGTTCGCGCTGGAGGACGCCGGGGGGCTCTCGGCCCCGCTCAAGTACGCCGAGACGGCCCGCGCGCTCGGTGTCGAACAGGGCGACCGCGTCCCGGTCGGCGCCGCCCGCAGCGCCGTGCTCCAACTCCGCGCGGGCAAGGGCATGGTGCTCGACCCGGAGGACCACGACACCTGGTCGGCCGGCTCCTTCTTCACCAATCCGATCCTCGACGACACGGCGTACGCGGCCTTCCTGGCCCGCGCGGCCGAGCGGCTGGGCCCGGACGCCACGCCGCCGGCGTACCCGGCGGGGGAAGGCCGCACGAAGACCTCGGCGGCCTGGCTGATCGACCGCGCGGGCTTCACCAAGGGATACGGCGCCGGCCCGGCCCGCATCTCCACCAAGCACACGCTCGCCCTGACCAACCGGGGCCACGCCACCACCGAGGACCTGCTCGCGCTCGCGCGGGAGGTCGTCGGGGGGGTGCGCGAGGCGTTCGGGATCACGCTGGTCCCCGAGCCGGTGACGGTCGGCGTCAGCCTCTGAGCCACCGTGTCCCGGCCCCGGGGCCGCCGTGTCCCCGCCCCGGTCCCGCGACTCAGTACGCGACTCCCACCGGCTGTTTCACCGTCGCCGGGTCGTCGATCATGGCCAGCATCGCGTGGGCGAGGTCCGGGCGGCCTATCTTGCTGCCGCCGCGCGGGTTGGCCCCCACCACCGCGCGGTAGACGCCCGTCACCGGCCGGTCCAGCAGCTGCGGAGGCCGGACCGAGGTCCAGTCGGTCCCGCTGCGGGTCAGCTCCTCCTCCATCCGGGCCAGGTCCGCGTAGACGGGTTTGAGTACGACCTTGACCATGCCCATGGCCATCTTCCCCACCAGCGGCTCGTCCGCCGGCACCTCGCCGACCGGGGCCGCGCTCACCACCAGCAGCCGGCGCACTCCCTCGGCGTCCATCGCCGCCAGGATCGAGCGGGTCACCGGCGCGGCGATCCCCGCGTCCTTGCGTCCGCGCGGACCGACCCCGGACAGCACCGCGTCCCGGCCCGCCACGGCGGCCCGCAGCGACCCGGGATCGTCGAACGCGCTCGCGGTGAACACGTCCAGCCGGTCCCCGGTGACATCGAGCCGCGCCGGGTCCCGCACCACGGCGGTGACGTGATGGCCCGCCGCCAGTCCCTGCCGCACGATCTCCCGGCCGACGCCCCCGGTCGCTCCGAACACGGTGAGCTTCATCGCCCTCGCCTCTTCCGTTCTATGGTGGGTGAGTATTCACTCACCTCTATGGTGAGTATCCACCCACCCCTCGTCAACCCTCATCGACCGCGTGGAACCACAACGCACCGATCGGAGCGCGCATGAAGCCCGCACGGGCCCGCATCCTGGACGCCGCCGCCGAGCTGATGGGCACCATCGGACTGGCCCGCGCCACCACCAAGGAGATCGCGCGCGCCGCCGGGTGCTCGGAGGCCGCGCTCTACAAGTACTTCTCCGGCAAGGAGGAGCTCTTCCTTCGCGTACTGGAGGAACGGCTCCCCCGCCTCGGCCCGCTGCTCGCCGAACTCGGCGAAGGCCCATTCGGCCCGGACGCCCCCCGGGACGTCGAGGAGAATCTCACCGAGGTCGTCCGCCAGGCGGCCCTCTTCTACGAGGCGACCTTCCCGATCGCCGCCTCGCTCTTCGCCGAACCCGCGCTGCTGCGCCGGCACGCCGAGGGAATCGGCGCCCTCGGCGCGGGCCCGGGGTGGCCCCCGCTCGCACTCGCCCGCTATCTGCGCGGCGAACGCGAGGCCGGCCGCGTACGGGCCGATGCCGACGTCGACGCCGTGGCCTCGCTGCTGCTGGGGGCGTGCTTCCAGCGGGCGTTCCTGAGCGCCTTCCCGGACGGCGAGCAGGTGCGTCCGCTCGACGAGTTCGCCCCAGCGCTGGTGCGGACGGTCCGGTCCGTGCTCAGCCCCTGACGGACCGCCATACCCCCCTCAGCCCCCGTCGGCCTCCAGCCACCCGTCGATCCCCGCCAGCAGCTTGTCCTGTGTCCCGGCCGGCGCCGCCGACGCCCGTACCGACTGCCGTGCCAGCTCGGCCAGCTCGACGTCCGTGAACCCGTGGTGCTTGCGAACCAGTTCGTACTGGGCCGCCAGCCGCGCGCCGAAGAGCAGCGGGTCGTCGGCGCCGAGCGCCATCGGCACCCCGGCCTCGAACAGAGTGCGCAGGGGTACGTCGGCGGCCTTCTCGTAGACGCCCAGCGCCACGTTCGACGCCGGGCACACCTCACAGGTCACGCCCCGGTCGGCCAGCTTGCGCAGCAACCGCGGATCCTCGGCCGCCCGTACGCCGTGCCCGATCCGGCTCGCGCGCAGATCGTCCAGACAGTCCCGCACCGACGAGGGCCCGCTCAGCTCACCGCCGTGCGGCGCCGCGAGCAGCCCGCCCTCCCGGGCGATGGCGAAGGCCCGGTCGAAGTCCCTCGCCATACCGCGGCGTTCGTCGTTCGACAGGCCGAAGCCGACGACGCCCCGGTCCGCGTACCGCACGGCGAGCCGCGCCAGCGTGCGGGCGTCCAGCGGATGTTTCATCCGGTTCGCCGCCACCACGACGCGCATCCCGAGCCCGGTCTCGGCGGACGCCGCCTCCACCGCGTCCAGGATGATCTCCAGCGCCGGGATCAGCCCGCCGAGCAGCGGGGCGTACGAGGTGGGGTCGACCTGGATCTCCAGCCACCCGGAGCCGTCCCGTACGTCCTCCTCGGCGGCCTCGCGGACCAGCCGCTGGATGTCCTCGGGGGAGCGCAGACAGGATCTGGCGATGTCGTAGAGCCGCTGGAAGCGGAACCAGCCCCGCTCGTCGGTCGCGCGCAGCTGGGGCGGCTCGCCGCCGGTGAGCGCGTCGGGGAGATGGACGCCGTACTTGTCGGCCAGCTCCAGCAGGGTCGTGGGCCGCATCGAGCCGGTGAAGTGCAGATGCAGATGGGCCTTGGGCAGCAGACGGATGTCGCGGGTGGCGCGGTCGTCAGGCGGGGGGCCGGAAACGTTCTCCATCCATGGATCTTGCCGTACTCACACGGACTCCGGGAGTCCCTTTCCACCTTCGGGCCCTTGCCCGAACGAAAGAACGGGCCCCCGGACACCGCCGGGGACCCGTGTTCTCCTGCCGTTGCGCGGCTCTCAGTCGCGGGCCTCGGCCAGCAGCTTCTGGAGCCGTGCCACACCCTCGACCAGGTCCTCGTCGCCGAGCGCGTACGACAGCCGCAGATACCCCGGCGTACCGAAGGCCTCCCCCGGCACGACCGCGACCTCGACCTCTTCGAGGATCAGGGTGGCGAGCTCGACCGAGCTCGCGGGACGCGTGCCCCGGATCTCCTTGCCGAGCAACGCCTTGACCGACGGGTAGACGTAGAAGGCGCCCTCGGGCTCCGGGCAGACCACGCCGTCGATCTCGTTGAGCATCCGGACGATGGTGCCCCGGCGCCGGTCGAAGGCGGTCCGCATCTCCTGCACCGCGTCGAGACTGCCGGTGAGGGCGGCGAGCGCGGCGGCCTGCGAGACGTTGGCCACGTTCGACGTCGCGTGCGACTGGAGGTTCGTCGCGGCCTTCACCACGTCCTTGGGGCCGACGACCCAGCCCACCCGCCAGCCGGTCATGGCGTACGTCTTGGCCACACCGTTGACGACGACGCACTTGTCGCGCAGCTCCGGCAGGATCGCCGGCAGCGAGGTGAACTCGGCGTCCCCGTAGACGAGGTGCTCGTAGATCTCGTCCGTCATGACCCACAGGCCGTGCTCCACGGCCCAGCGGCCGACGGCCTCGGTGTCCTCGCGGCTGTAGACGGCGCCGGTCGGGTTGGAGGGCGAGACGAAGAGGACGACCTTCGTGCGCTCGGTGCGCGCCGCCTCCAACTGGTCGACGGAGACCCGGTAGCCGGTGGTCTCGTCGGTCACCACCTCCACCGGGACACCGCCGGCCAGCCGGATCGACTCGGGGTACGTCGTCCAGTACGGCGCCGGGACGATCACCTCGTCGCCCGGGTCGAGGATCGCGGCGAAGGCCTCGTAGATCGCCTGCTTGCCGCCGTTGGTCACCAGGACCTGCGCGGGGTCGATCTCGTAACCGGAGTCACGCAGCGTCTTCGCGACGATCGCGGCCTTCAGCTCGGGGAGCCCGCCGGCCGGGGTGTAGCGGTGGTACTTCGGGTTGTGGCAGGCGTCACTCGCGGCCTCGACGATGTACTCGGGCGTCGGGAAGTCGGGCTCACCCGCCCCGAAGCCGATCACCGGCCGGCCGGCGGCCTTGAGGGCCTTGGCCTTGGCGTCGACGGCAAGGGTGGCGGACTCGGAGATTGCGCCGACTCGGGCGGAGACCCGGCGCTCGGTCGGAGGAATTGCAGCGCTCATGCGGGCCATGGTCCCAGACCCCGCGAGACCCGGGCACAGGGGTTTCGCCGAGTGGACAGCCCGCGGACAGGGAGCGGACAGGTTCGGACAAGAGCCGGTCCGGTGTTACCTGTTCGACGCCGGGCCCCCGAGCACGTACACTCACTGGTCGTTGGCCCTCACCCGCCACCGCCGATCAGGGCACCCCGTGCTTTCGGTCGGATGCGGTAGGTTGGGGAAAACGCAAAGGGTCGTAGCTCAATTGGTAGAGCACTGGTCTCCAAAACCAGCGGTTGGGGGTTCAAGTCCCTCCGGCCCTGCTACACACTCCTTCGCCAGGATGTGTGCGCGTGTACGTACTTCAAAAGCACTGCCGTGCGGCTCCACCGGGCGCGGCACGGCCACGACCCGGAATCAGGTGAGAGAGCGTGACGGACGCCGTGGGCTCCATCGACAAGCCTGATGCTGACGATGACGAGACCCCCGAGTCGAACAAGAAGGGCCGCAAGGGCGGCAAGCGTGGGAAGAAGGGCCCCATGGGCCGTCTCGCGCTCTTCTACCGTCAGATCGTCGCGGAGCTGCGCAAGGTCGTCTGGCCGACTCGCAACCAGCTGACGACCTACACGACTGTTGTGATCGTCTTCGTCGTCGTCATGATCGGTCTGGTGACCGTGATGGACTACGGCTTCCAGAGAGTAGTCAAGTACGTCTTCGGCTAGAGCCGCGGAGGCGGAGGGCGCCCACAGGCGTCCCTTTCCGCATGTTCCACCCATCGTGAAGCCAGGAAGAAGCAGCCAACGTGTCTGACCCGAACCTGAACGACGCCAACGAGGCGGTCGAGTCCCGCGAGGACGAGACCGACATCGTGGAGGCGGCGGACGCTGTCGAGCCAGACCAGGCCGAAGCCGCTGACGCCGAGGCCGGCGAGCCGGCCGAGGAGTCGGCGCTGCACGCCGAGGACGTCGAGGACGAGGACGCTGCCGAAGCCGTGGCCGAGGCTGAGGCCGATGGCGCCGGGGACACCGAGGACGGTTCCGAGGCCGAGGACGGTGAGGAGACCGAGCTCGTCGAGGAGGAGCCGGCTGCCGACCCCGTCGCCGCGCTCCGCGAGGAACTGCGCACGCTGCCCGGCGAGTGGTACGTCATCCACACGTACGCGGGCTACGAGAAGCGCGTGAAGGCCAACCTGGAGCAGCGCGCCGTCTCGCTCAACGTCGAGGACTTCATCTACTCGGCCGAGGTGCCCGAGGAAGAGATCGTCCAGATCAAGAACGGCGAGCGCAAGAACGTCCGCCAGAACAAGCTCCCGGGCTACGTCCTGGTGCGGATGGACCTGACGAACGAGTCCTGGGGCGTCGTACGGAACACGCCGGGTGTCACCGGCTTCGTCGGCAACGCCTACGACCCGTACCCGCTGACGCTGGACGAGATCGTCAAGATGCTCGCCCCCGAGGCCGAGGAGAAGGCCGCGCGCGAGGCGGCCGAGGCCGAGGGCAAGCCGGCGCCGTCCCGCAAGGTCGAGGTCCAGGTGCTGGACTTCGAGGTCGGCGACTCGGTCACCGTCACCGACGGCCCGTTCGCGACGCTCCAGGCGACGATCAACGAGATCAACGCCGACTCGAAGAAGGTCAAGGGCCTCGTCGAGATCTTCGGCCGCGAGACCCCGGTCGAGCTGAGCTTCGACCAGATCCAGAAGAACTGACGCGCCTCCCGCGCGCTCCAAAGCCAGTTCCGACCAGGTCAGACAGGCTCTCGCAGGGGATTGCCCCCACTCGCGGGAGAGGGTCTGACCTGCTCGGTTTTTGGCCGCGCAGCTGTACCCGTTATCGTTGCGCGGTATGCCCGCATCCGGACGACCGGATGGCCGGGCCGGAACACTCTCACTAGGACCCGGAGAGAGCACATGCCTCCCAAGAAGAAGAAGGTCACGGGGCTCATCAAGCTCCAGATCTCGGCCGGCGCGGCCAACCCGGCACCGCCGGTCGGCCCCGCGCTCGGTCAGCACGGCGTCAACATCATGGAGTTCTGCAAGGCCTACAACGCCGCGACCGAGTCGCAGCGCGGCATGGTCGTGCCGGTGGAGATCACGGTCTACGAGGACCGCTCCTTCACCTTCATCACCAAGACTCCGCCGGCCGCCAAGCTGATCCTCAAGGCCGCCGGTGTGGACAAGGGCTCAGGCGAGCCGCACGTCAAGAAGGTCGCCAAGCTCACCCGCGCGCAGGTCCGTGACATCGCCACGACCAAGATGCCCGACCTGAACGCCAACGACCTGGACGCCGCCGAGAAGATCATTTCCGGCACCGCCCGTTCGATGGGCATCACGGTCGAGGGCTGAGTCCAGCCCGGCGGGCCCCCTCGGGCGCGCCAAGTGGAAGGGCCATGCGCGGCCCGCACCACGAACTCCACACCTGAATGAATCACCAGGAGCAGAAGTGAAGCGCAGCAAGGCACTCCGCAGCGCGGACGCGAAGATCGACGCGGAGCGTACGTATCCTCCGCTCGAAGCCGTCCGTATCGCCAAGGACACCAACACCACCAAGTTCGACGGCACCGTCGAGGTCGCCATGCGTCTGGGTGTCGACCCGCGCAAGGCGGACCAGATGGTCCGTGGCACCGTGAACCTCCCGCACGGCACCGGCAAGACCGCCCGGGTCCTGGTCTTCGCGACCGGTGACCGTGCCGAGGCAGCGCGCGCCGCGGGCGCCGACATCGTCGGCTCCGACGAGCTGATCGAAGAGGTCCAGAAGGGCCGTCTCGACTTCGACGCCGTCGTCGCCACCCCGGACCTCATGGGCAAGGTCGGCCGCCTCGGCCGGGTCCTCGGCCCGCGTGGTCTGATGCCGAACCCGAAGACCGGCACCGTCACCCCCGATGTCACGAAGGCCGTGACGGACATCAAGGGCGGCAAGATCGAGTTCCGCGTCGACAAGCACTCGAACCTGCACTTCATCATCGGCAAGGTCTCCTTCGACGAGACGAAGCTGGTCGAGAACTACGCCGCGGCGCTGGAGGAGATCCTCCGTCTCAAGCCGTCGGCCGCCAAGGGCCGTTACATCAAGAAGGCCACCCTGGCGACGACGATGGGCCCCGGCATTCCGCTGGACGCCAACCGCACGCGCAACCTCCTCGTCGAGGAGGACCCGGCTTCCGTCTGATCCCAGGCAGCAGTCGAACCACCGTTTGTCAAGAGCCGGTTCCGGCACCTCTGAGGGGGTGCGGGGGCCGGCTTTGGCGTGAGCGGACTGTCATATCCGTGCGATACCTTGCAACTAGGAACATCGGAAAAAGGGGTGGGGTATGACCATGTCGACATGGGGGCGCGTCGGCGTCTCGCTGACCGCGGTCGCCGTCGTGGCGGGTGTCGCGGGCTGTCAGAGCGGTGACTCGGACTCGACGAAGAAGGCCGGGAGTTCGGCGGCCAAGGGAGAGCCCCAGTCGCGTTCCGCGGTGACGGACGTGCTGACCGCGGCGTACGAGAAGACGGCGGCCGCCAAGTCCGCCAAGGTCACGATGACGATGTCGATGCCGGCCGCCGCGACGGGGAGCGAGGCGGGCGACATGGAGATGTCCGGAGTCATGGGGTGGGACCCCATGGTGATGGACATGACCATGTCCGGCTCGATGCTCCAGGCCGAGCCCGACGCCCCGGAGAAGATCCGGATGGTGTGGGTCAAGAACGCCATGTACATGGACATGGGCGCCGAGGCGGCCAAGACCATGGACGGCAAGCGCTGGATGAAGCTGGACCTCGCCGCCGCGGCGGAGGCCTCGGGCGACCCGCAGGCGGCCCAGGAGCTCACCGGCGGCATGGAGAACATGAACCAGGACCCGGCGCAGCAGCTCGCGCTCCTCCTGGACTCGCCGAACGTGAAGCACGTCGGCTCCGAGAAGATAGACGGGGTCGAGGCGCAGCACTACAAGGGCACGCTCACCGTCGCCGAGATGCTCGAGTCGAACGAGGGCCTCGACGTGCTCGGAGAGAAGGAGCGCAAGGAGCTCCTCGACAACATCAAGAAGACCGGGATCAAGGGGTACGACACCGAGGTCTGGGTCAACGAGGACAGCTACCCGGTCAAGATGGACGTCGCGATGGACTCGCCCCAGGGCGAGATGAAGCTCAGCGCGCGCTACAGCGACTACGGGGCCAAGGCCTCGGTCCAGACGCCGCCGGCCGCCGACACCGTCGACCTGTTCAAGATGCTGGGCGACCTCGGCGCCGGCGCCGAGGACTCGGGGATCTGATCCTCCGATCCGGGATCTGATCCGCGGATTCGGTCTCCGGGGCGGGTTTACGGCCCCGGGGACCGGATTTGCCTGCGGGTAACCGCGTCACGTACTCTTCACACGAAGCCAAAGACCGCTGGTCGTCGCCGTGCTCTCGCAAGAGGGTGAGGCGACCGAAGGATCCGCCACAGGTGGACGACCCGCGTAGGTGATTCGAGGAGAGTTCCCGGGTGAGACCCCGGTTGAGCTACGCCCCGTGCGCCTGCGCCGGGGCGTTTCGCATGGTTCGGCCCCTTCTGAGCGGTCCTCATCACCCGGAAGGAGGCCGACGCTCATGGCAAGGCCCGACAAGGCTGCCGCGGTGGCCGAGCTGACGGAACAGTTCCGCAGCTCGAACGCCGCCGTGCTGACCGAGTACCGGGGTCTCACCGTGGCGCAGCTCAAGGAGCTGCGTCGTTCCCTCGGTGAGAACGCCCAGTACGCCGTGGTGAAGAACACGCTGACCAAGATCGCGGCCAACGAGGCCGGGATCAACACGCTGGACGACCTGTTCGCGGGTCCGACGGCGGTTGCCTTCGTCACCGGTGACCCGGTGGAGTCGGCGAAGGGTCTTCGTGACTTCGCCAAGGACAACCCGAATCTCGTCATCAAGGGCGGAGTCCTTGATGGCAAGGCGCTCAGCGCCGACGAGTTCAAGAAGCTCGCGGACCTCGAGTCCCGCGAGGTGCTGCTCGCCAAGGTGGCCGGTGGAATCAAGGCGTCGATGGCCAAGGCCGCGGCGACGTTCCAGGCCCCGCTGTCGGAGTTCGTCCGCACCGCGGACGCCCTTCGCGCCAAGGTCGAGCAGGGCGGTGCCGGTACGCCGGCTCCCGCCGAGGCCGACGCCGAGTAGTTCGGCGCCGCGTCGCAGCGGGCCCACCGTACGCCCGCCGTCATATACATCCGGCACCTGCCGACATAGTGGAAGGACGCCATCATGGCGAAGCTGTCCCAGGACGAGCTGCTCGAGCAGTTCGAGACCCTGACCCTCATCGAGCTCTCCGACTTCGTGAAGGCCTTCGAGGAGAAGTTCGACGTCAAGGCCGCCGCCCCGGTCGCCGTGGCCGCCGCCGGCGGTGCCGCTGGTGCCGCCGCCGAGGCCGAAGAGGTCCAGGACGAGTTCGACGTCATCCTCACGGGTGCCGGCGAGAAGAAGATCCAGGTCATCAAGGTCGTGCGTGAGCTCACCTCGCTGGGCCTCAAGGAGGCCAAGGACCTCGTCGACGGCGCGCCGAAGCCCGTCGTCGAGAAGGTCGCCAAGGAGGCCGCCGAGAAGGCCGCCGAGTCCCTCAAGGCCGCAGGCGCCTCCGTCGAGGTCAAGTGACCTCGTAGGACCCCGCTGATCACCCGCCCCACGGGAGCCGCGACGGCTCGCGTGGGTCAGGTGTGACGGCATCGCGCCGAGTCCGGCGCGGAGCGTTGACGAGAAGGGGGGGGGCCCCCCCCGGGGGGCCCCCCCCAACCACTGGGGGGGGGGGTGCTGGGGGGATGTTCGGGGGCGGCGTTGGTTTTGATAAACCGGCCGGAACCAAGAGCTTTTTATTATAAAAAAAA
>NZ_JBHXRM010000009.1:49789-68471 GCF_042716895.1 Streptomyces sp. NPDC058653
GTCACCCGGACGGGTGACCGCCCTTCTCCGTTGCCGTGAGGGGTTCCTTGCTCTTCGTCCGGCTGCGAGTATGGTGATCATCGCCGTGCCTTCCGTACGACCGGTGACGATCCGTACGGGGCGGGGGGCCTTGACGAACCGCACGCAGCGCGCAATTCTCAGGACGCGTCGCCATAATCGATCCGAATCCGAGGCATGGATCGGCGACGAAGAGGGCAGGATCGATGTGCGCCTACGGCGTGGGTCCGAACGCAGTTGAGACAAGGTGTTGAGTACAACGAGGGTCTCGCAAAACCCGGCCTGGACATCAGTGTGCCAAGTGGCTACACTGACCCTTTGCGCTGCCTGTTAGCTGCTCCCTGCCCGTCACCAGGGGCACCCCCATGCAAGACATCGTCGCCTGACCAGCCCTTTTGAGGCCTGTCATCCGGTGTGTCCAGCTCGGGACCGGTACGCGCGTAGTGAGTCCGAGCCCTCGGAAGGACCCCCTCTTGGCCGCCTCGCGCAACGCCTCGACCACGAATACGAACAACGGCGCCAGCACCGCCCCGCTGCGCATCTCCTTTGCAAAGATCAAGGAGCCCCTCGAGGTTCCGAACCTCCTCGCGCTGCAGACCGAGAGCTTCGACTGGCTGCTCGGCAACGCCGTCTGGAAGGCGCGGGTCGAGGCAGCTCTAGAGAGCGGCCAGGACGTCCCCAGGAAGTCGGGTCTGGAGGAGATCTTCGAGGAGATCTCTCCGATCGAGGACTTCTCCGGGTCGATGTCGCTGACTTTCCGCGACCATCGCTTCGAGCCGCCGAAGAACTCGATCGACGAGTGCAAGGAGCGCGACTTCACGTACGCGGCCCCGCTCTTCGTCACCGCCGAGTTCACCAACAACGAGACCGGCGAGATCAAGTCCCAGACCGTCTTCATGGGCGACTTCCCGCTCATGACGGACAAGGGCACCTTCGTCATCAACGGCACCGAGCGTGTCGTCGTGACCCAGCTGGTCCGCTCGCCGGGTGTCTACTTCGATTCCTCGATCGACAAGACGTCCGACAAGGACATCTTCTCTTCCAAGATCATCCCGTCCCGGGGTGCCTGGCTGGAGATGGAGATCGACAAGCGCGACATGGTCGGTGTCCGTATCGACCGCAAGCGCAAGCAGTCCGTGACCGTACTGCTCAAGGCTCTCGGCTGGACGACCGAGCAGATCCTGGAGGAGTTCGGCGAGTACGAGTCGATGCGCGCCACCCTGGAGAAGGACCACACCCAGGGCCAGGACGACGCGCTGCTCGACATCTACCGCAAGCTGCGTCCGGGCGAGCCCCCGACCCGCGAGGCGGCCCAGACGCTGCTCGAGAACCTCTACTTCAACCCCAAGCGCTACGACCTCGCGAAGGTCGGCCGCTACAAGGTGAACAAGAAGCTCGGCGCCGCGGAGCCGCTGGACGCCGGTGTGCTCACCACCGACGACATCATCGCCACGATCAAGTACCTGGTGAAGCTGCACGCCGGTGAGACCGAGACGGTCGGCGAGAGCGGCACCCAGATCCTGGTCGAGACCGACGACATCGACCACTTCGGCAACCGCCGTCTGCGCAACGTCGGCGAGCTCATCCAGAACCAGGTCCGTACGGGTCTGGCGAGGATGGAGCGCGTCGTGCGTGAGCGCATGACGACCCAGGACGTCGAGGCGATCACGCCGCAGACCCTGATCAACATCCGGCCGGTCGTCGCCTCCATCAAGGAGTTCTTCGGCACCAGCCAGCTGTCGCAGTTCATGGACCAGAACAACCCGCTGTCGGGTCTGACCCACAAGCGCCGGCTCAACGCGCTCGGCCCTGGTGGTCTGTCCCGTGAGCGGGCCGGCTTCGAGGTCCGTGACGTGCACCCCTCGCACTACGGCCGCATGTGCCCGATCGAGACCCCCGAAGGCCCGAACATCGGCCTGATCGGCTCGCTCGCGTCGTACGGCCGGGTCAACGCGTTCGGCTTCGTCGAGACGCCGTACCGCAAGGTCGTCGGCGGTGTCGTCACCGACGACGTCGACTACCTGACCGCCGACGAGGAGGACCGCTTCGTCATCGCGCAGGCCAACGCGACGCTGTCCGAGGAGATGCGGTTCACCGAGCCGCGCGTCCTGGTCCGCCGTCGTGGCGGCGAGGTCGACTACATCCCCGGCGACGACGTCGACTACATGGACGTCTCGCCGCGCCAGATGGTGTCGGTCGCGACCGCGATGATCCCGTTCCTGGAGCACGACGACGCCAACCGCGCCCTCATGGGCGCGAACATGATGCGCCAGGCCGTGCCGCTGATCACCTCCGAGGCGCCGCTCGTCGGCACCGGCATGGAGTACCGCTGCGCGGTCGACGCCGGTGACGTCATCAAGGCGGAGAAGGAGGGTGTGGTCCAGGAGGTCTCCGCGGACTACATCACCATCGCCAACGACGACGGCACGTACACCACGTACCGCATCGCCAAGTTCTCCCGCTCCAACCAGGGCACCTCCGTCAACCAGAAGGTCATCGTCTCCGAGGGTGACCGGGTCGTCGAGAACCAGGTGCTCGCCGACGGTCCCGCCACCGAGCGTGGCGAGATGGCGCTCGGCAAGAACCTCCTCGTGGCGTTCATGCCGTGGGAGGGCCACAACTACGAAGACGCGATCATCCTCAGCCAGCGGCTGGTCCAGGACGACGTCCTCTCCTCGATCCACATCGAGGAGCACGAGGTCGACGCCCGTGACACCAAGCTCGGCCCCGAGGAGATCACCCGGGACATCCCGAACGTCTCCGAAGAGGTCCTCGCGGACCTCGACGAGCGCGGCATCATCCGTATCGGTGCCGAGGTCACGGCCGGGGACATCCTCGTCGGCAAGGTCACGCCCAAGGGTGAGACCGAGCTGACGCCGGAGGAGCGCCTGCTCCGCGCGATCTTCGGTGAGAAGGCCCGTGAAGTCCGCGACACCTCGCTGAAGGTGCCGCACGGCGAGACCGGCAAGATCATCGGTGTCCGCGTCTTCGACCGCGAGGAGGGCGACGAGCTTCCTCCGGGCGTGAACCAGCTGGTCCGCGTCTATGTCGCCCAGAAGCGCAAGATCACCGACGGTGACAAGCTCGCCGGCCGGCACGGCAACAAGGGCGTCATCTCCAAGATCCTGCCGATCGAGGACATGCCGTTCCTCGAGGACGGCACCCCGGTCGACATCATCCTCAACCCGCTCGGCGTCCCGTCCCGGATGAACCCGGGACAGGTCCTGGAGATCCACCTCGGCTGGCTCGCCAGCCAGGGCTGGAAGGTCGAGGGCAGCGACGAGTGGATGGAGCGGCTGAAGGCCATCGGCGCCGACGAGGTCGCCCCCGGCACGAACGTCGCGACACCCGTCTTCGACGGCGCGCGCGAGGACGAGATCTCCGGTCTCTTCGAGGCCACGATCCCGAACCGCGACGGCGAGCGGATGGTCAAGGCCTCCGGCAAGGCCAGCCTGTTCGACGGCCGCTCCGGTGAGCCGTTCCCCGAGCCGGTCTCCATCGGCTACATGTACATCCTGAAGCTCCACCACCTGGTCGACGACAAGCTCCACGCCCGCTCGACCGGTCCGTACTCGATGATCACCCAGCAGCCGCTGGGTGGTAAGGCCCAGTTCGGCGGTCAACGCTTCGGCGAGATGGAGGTGTGGGCGCTGGAGGCCTACGGCGCCGCTTACGCCCTCCAGGAACTGCTGACCATCAAGTCCGACGACGTGACCGGCCGCGTGAAGGTCTACGAGGCCATCGTCAAGGGCGAGAACATCCCCGAGCCCGGCATTCCCGAGTCCTTCAAGGTGCTCATCAAGGAAATGCAGTCGCTCTGTCTCAATGTGGAGGTGCTGTCCTCGGACGGTATGTCCATCGAGATGCGCGACACGGACGAGGACGTCTTCCGCGCGGCGGAGGAGCTCGGTATCGACCTGTCCCGGCGAGAGCCGAGCAGCGTCGAAGAGGTCTGACGGGTTGTCCGGCCGCTCCTGTCTCGGGGCGGCCGGCTCCTCCCGGACCCTCCCCTCGCGCCCTGGTGGGCTCGGGCGGGACCCCCTTCAGACCATTGATTGAGACTCGACCCCGAAAGAGGGATTGACGACAAGTGCTCGACGTCAACTTCTTCGACGAGCTGCGGATCGGCCTCGCCACCGCGGACGACATCCGGACCTGGTCCCACGGCGAAGTGAAGAAGCCGGAGACCATCAACTACCGCACGCTCAAGCCCGAGAAGGACGGACTCTTCTGCGAGAAGATCTTCGGCCCGACCCGGGACTGGGAGTGCTACTGCGGCAAGTACAAGCGTGTCCGCTTCAAGGGCATCATCTGTGAGCGCTGTGGCGTCGAAGTCACGCGCGCCAAGGTGCGCCGTGAGCGGATGGGCCACATCGAGCTTGCCGCTCCCGTCACCCACATCTGGTACTTCAAGGGAGTTCCCTCCCGGCTGGGGTACCTGCTCGACCTCGCGCCGAAGGACCTTGAGAAGGTCATCTACTTCGCCGCGTACATGATCACGTTCGTGGACGAGGAGCGCCGTACGCGTGACCTGCCGTCGCTGGAGGCGCATGTCTCCGTCGAGCGTCAGCAGGTCGAGAACCGCCGCGACTCCGACCTCGAGGCCCGCGCCAAGAAGCTCGAGACCGACCTGGCCGAGCTGGAGGCCGAGGGCGCCAAGGCCGACGTGCGCCGCAAGGTGCGCGAAGGTGCCGAGCGCGAGATGAAGCAGCTGCGCGACCGCGCGCAGCGCGAGATCGACCGGCTCGACGAGGTGTGGAGCCGCTTCAAGAACCTCAAGGTCCAGGACCTGGAGGGCGACGAGCTGCTCTACCGCGAGCTGCGTGACCGCTTCGGCACGTACTTCGACGGTTCCATGGGTGCCGCCGCTCTGCAGAAGCGCCTGGAGTCCTTCGACCTGAACGAAGAGGCCGAGCGGCTCC
This sequence comes from Streptomyces sp. NPDC058653, assembly GCF_042716895.1. Classification (NCBI taxonomy): domain Bacteria; kingdom Bacillati; phylum Actinomycetota; class Actinomycetes; order Kitasatosporales; family Streptomycetaceae; genus Streptomyces; species Streptomyces sp. NPDC058653. Next base: position 54,730 of record NZ_JBHXRM010000009.1, read on the forward strand.
GCGAGATCATCCGTACCGGCAAGGGCCAGAAGAAGACCCGTGCGCTCAAGCGCCTCAAGGTCGTCTCCGCGTTCCTGCAGACCAGCAACAGCCCCAAGGGCATGGTGCTGGACTGCGTGCCGGTGATCCCGCCGGACCTGCGTCCGATGGTGCAGCTGGACGGTGGCCGCTTCGCGACCTCCGACCTGAACGACCTGTACCGCCGTGTGATCAACCGCAACAACCGCCTCAAGCGTCTCCTTGACCTCGGTGCCCCCGAGATCATCGTGAACAACGAGAAGCGGATGCTGCAGGAGGCCGTCGACGCGCTGTTCGACAACGGCCGCCGCGGTCGCCCGGTCACCGGTCCCGGCAACCGGCCCCTGAAGTCCCTCAGCGACATGCTGAAGGGCAAGCAGGGCCGTTTCCGCCAGAACCTGCTCGGCAAGCGTGTCGACTACTCGGCCCGTTCCGTGATCGTCGTCGGACCCCAGCTCAAGCTGCACCAGTGCGGTCTGCCGAAGGCCATGGCGCTGGAGCTCTTCAAGCCGTTCGTGATGAAGCGCCTGGTGGACCTGAACCACGCGCAGAACATCAAGTCGGCCAAGCGCATGGTCGAGCGTGGCCGCACCGTCGTGTACGACGTCCTCGAAGAGGTCATCGCCGAGCACCCGGTGCTGCTGAACCGTGCTCCGACCCTGCACCGCCTCGGTATCCAGGCCTTCGAGCCGCAGCTGGTCGAGGGCAAGGCCATCCAGATCCACCCGCTCGTCTGCACCGCGTTCAACGCGGACTTCGACGGTGACCAGATGGCCGTCCACCTGCCGCTCTCCGCGGAGGCGCAGGCCGAGGCCCGCATCCTGATGCTGTCCTCGAACAACATCCTCAAGCCGGCCGACGGCCGTCCCGTCACCATGCCCACCCAGGACATGGTGCTCGGCCTCTTCTTCCTCACCACGGACGAGGAGGAGCGCGAGGTCATCGGCGAGGGCCGGTCCTTCGGCTCCAGCGCCGAGGCCACGATGGCGTTCGACAACCGCGAGCTCTCGCTCCAGGCGAAGGTCGACATCCGCTTCCCGGTGGGCACCATCCCGCCGCGCGGCTGGACCCCGCCGGTCGGCGAGGACGGCGAGACCAACGCCGAGTGGCAGCAGGGCGACCCGTTCCGGCTGCGTACGACTCTGGGCCGCGCGCTCTTCAACGAGCTGCTGCCCGAGGACTACCCGTTCGTCGACTACTCGGTCGGCAAGAAGCAGCTCTCCGAGATCGTCAACGACCTCGCCGAGCGCTACCCCAAGGTCATCGTGGCGGCGACGCTCGACAACCTGAAGGCGGCCGGCTTCTTCTGGGCGACCCGCTCCGGTGTCACCGTCGCCATCTCCGATGTCGTCGTGCCCGAGGCGAAGAAGGCGATCGTCCAGGGTTACGAGGTCCAGGACGAGAAGGTCCAGAAGCAGTACGAGCGCGGTCTGATCACCAAGGACGAGCGCACCCAGGAGCTCATCGCGATCTGGACCAAGGCGACCAACGAGGTCGCCGAGGCGATGAACGCGAACTTCCCGAAGACCAACCCCATCTTCATGATGGTGAACTCGGGTGCTCGTGGAAACATGATGCAGATGCGTCAGATCGCCGGTATGCGTGGTCTGGTGTCCAACGCCAAGAACGAGACGATTCCCCGTCCCATCAAGGCGTCGTTCCGTGAGGGCCTGTCCGTGCTGGAGTACTTCATCTCCACGCACGGTGCCCGTAAGGGTCTGGCCGACACCGCCCTGCGTACCGCCGACTCGGGTTACCTGACCCGTCGTCTGGTGGACGTCTCGCAGGACGTCATCATCCGCGAGGAGGACTGCGGCACCGACCGCGGCCTCAAGCTGCGGATCGCGGAGCGCGGCGAGGACGGTGTCCTGCGCAAGGCGGAGGACGTCGAGACGTCCGTGTACGCGCGGATGCTCGCCGAGGACGTCGTCGTGGACGGCAAGGTCATCGCACCGGCCAACGTCGACCTGGGCGATGTCCTGATCGACGCGGTCGTGGCGGCCGGCGTGGAGGAGGTCAAGACCCGCTCGGTCCTGACCTGTGAGTCCGCGGTGGGCACCTGTGCCTTCTGCTACGGCCGTTCGCTGGCCACCGGCAAGCTGGTCGACATCGGTGAGGCGGTCGGCATCATCGCCGCCCAGTCCATCGGTGAGCCCGGCACCCAGCTGACGATGCGTACCTTCCACACCGGTGGTGTGGCGGGCGACGACATCACGCAGGGTCTGCCGCGTGTCGTCGAGCTCTTCGAGGCCCGTACGCCCAAGGGCGTCGCGCCGATCTCCGAGGCCGCGGGCACCGTCCGCATCGAGGAGACCGAGAAGACGAAGAAGCTCGTCGTCACCCCGGACGACGGAAGCGAGGAGACGCCGTTCCCGATCTCCAAGCGCGCCCGGCTGCTCGTGGGCGACGGTGACCGGGTCGAGGTGGGCCAGAAGCTCACGGTCGGCGCCACCAACCCGCACGACGTGCTGCGGATCCTCGGTCAGCGCGCGGTCCAGGTCCACCTGGTCGGCGAGGTCCAGAAGGTCTACAACTCGCAGGGTGTGTCGATCCACGACAAGCACATCGAGATCATCATCCGGCAGATGCTCCGCCGGGTGACGATCATCGAGTCCGGCGACGCGGAACTGCTGCCGGGCGAGCTCGTCGAGCGCTCGAAGTTCGAGACCGAGAACCGTCGTGTGGTCACGGAAGGCGGCCACCCGGCCTCCGGCCGTCCGCAGCTGATGGGTATCACCAAGGCCTCGCTGGCCACGGAGTCGTGGCTGTCGGCGGCGTCCTTCCAGGAGACGACCAGGGTCCTGACCGACGCGGCGATCAACGCCAAGTCGGACTCCCTGATCGGCCTCAAGGAGAACGTCATCATCGGAAAGCTCATCCCGGCGGGCACGGGTCTCTCCCGCTACCGCAACATCCGGGTGGAGCCGACCGAGGAGGCCAAGGCCGCGATGTACTCGGCCGTCGGCTACGACGACATCGACTACTCCCCGTTCGGCACGGGCTCCGGCCAGGCGGTCCCGCTGGAGGACTACGACTACGGTCCGTACAACCAGTAAGTAGCGATACGAAGGGCGGCCACCCCTTGGGGGGTGGCCGCCCTTCGGCGTTTCACGAGTGGTCGTACGTGTGGCGGTGGAGTGCGTGCAATCGGGCGCGACTGTCCGGGTGCGAGGCGAGTAGACGTGCCAGCAGAGCTGCTCCGCCGGTTTCCCTACGTGAGGGTTCCTCGGCGTACGGTCCGCTGAACAGAGCTGTGAGCTGCGGTGTGAGACCGAGCCCGCTCGCGTACCTGTCCGCCCGCATCTCGGCGCGGCGGCCGACGGCGGAGATCAGGAACGGTCCGGCTACACACAGCAGGACCAGGCCGTTGGTGAGAACGACCGCGAGGGCTGCTGCGGCCCCCAGCGTCAGCACGATCACTTCGGCCACGATCGGTGACCGTCTGCGGGCGATGAGGATGCCCCTGAGAACCAGGCGCCAGGCCAGTCGGCCGGGCAACGAGTACCAGTACGTCATAGAGGCAGACCATGCGTGGCCGCCAGCGTGGTGGCCGAGTTCATGAGCCAGGACCGCCGCGAGCTGGCCGTCCGGCAATCGTTCCAAGGCGTGGCGTGTGACGCTCACGATGTGTCCACCGGTCACGGCGGCGTTGATGTCCGCGCTCTCCTCGACCCACAGCGTGTACGCCGAGGCGTCGACGCCGGCCCGCGAGGTCACCTCGCGCCACAGCGGCCGTAATTTTGTCAGTTCATCGGGGGTTGGGTAGTGCAGACCGAAGATTAACCGCGCCAGCAGGTTCTCGACCGGACGAACGAGGGCGAGAGCGCCGCTGGCGCCCCACAGTCCGACCCACACCCAGAGTGGCAGCGCTGTCAGCTCCGCCAGGACGAGTGCCAGGCCGGTCACGATCAAGAGGCTGAGAAGCGCGTTGGGTATGTGCAGGGCGAGGTGTCCGATCGTGGTCATGTCCACGCTGCGGTGGCGGGCGGTGATATGGATGCGGCCCTCGTGGAGTCCCAGTGTCTCCGGATCGCCGTCGCCCCTGGGCTCACGCTCGTGGTACGAACGGTGCGCCTGGTCGGGGTAGCGGGGGTCGGGGCCGGTCACGGCCGACTCCTCTCGATCGCCGTTCCTGACTCCGGCGGGGAGGTGGGCTCGGTGTACGGGGCAGGGGACGAATTCGTCAGTACGCGGTTGATGGTCTCGACCACGTAGTTCTTGGGCCCCTCCAACTGATGGCTCTCCAGTCCGTGGTCCGACAGAATCCTGTCCACCAAATGGAGCTGGTTTGCAACCAGTTCGCTCTGGTCCTTGCGGAGGTTCTCCACGACCAGTGCGGTGTCCTCCGGATGCTGGACGAGGTGGATCACCAGTGCCGCGAAGCCGCCCTTCGCCAAGTGGTGCTCGTAGAAAGCGATCTTCTCCTCGGCGATCCTCCGCTCGTACTCCTGTGCTTCGAGGTCGCGGCGCAGTCTCTCCATCCGGACACGGTGTTCGGGAAGACCCGCGACCGCTTCGTGCCGGGCGACGCGCAGCCGCTCGCTCTGCGACCGTTCCCCCTGGTCCGTTCGCAGGCTTACGGTGCAACCCACCCGGAGACCTTCGTCCTCGGCGAGCGGCGGCGCAGAGTCGACGGACCGCTGGACTGCGGCTTCGGCATCCCTGACCGTGTCGATCGGCTGCAGACGGCTTGCCTGTCGCAGAAGCTGACCGAGACGAGGGCCGAGCAGCGCGGGCACGTCGCGGACGCCGCAGCCGATCACCTTTTCCGGCTCAACGACCTGCCAGGTCAGGTCGGCGACGGCCTCGAACGGGAAGGCGTCCACCGCACTTGGCAGAGGGAGTTCCAGCCTGAAGTGGTGCAGCGCCATGTCCACTTCGTAGAGGGCGACGTAGTGCTTGCCGGCGGTATCGCTTCTGCGGGGCCTGTGCGGTGGTTTGAACACGTCGTAGGTGGCCTGAGCCGTCACGAACACGAGCGCAAGGTCGACATGGGTCTGCGGACGCCGCCTCGCGTACTCGAAGCGTGAGAGCTGGCGTACGGTCCGCACCGGGTCCTTGAGACCGGTCGGCCGGTCGGCCGACCAGGTTGGCTCGGACGGGCCACTGGACTCCGTCATTGGATTCTCCTTCTCAGAGGGCTCAGCGTGGAACGGCTGTCAGGAGTCGCCCGGCGACTGGCGGCGGAGGGCCACCGTCCGCGCTCGACATGGTCCGCAGCAGGTGTCCGAGTCGCAGGCGCTCCGACGGCTCCTGGGCGAGGTCCGTCACCAGCCGGGCGAGCACCGGTTCCGCCACCGGGGTCTGTTCCGCGTGTCTCACCCAGCTAGCCAGGATTCCCAGGGCGTGGTCGGTGTGGTGACGGTCGTTAAGTGCGAAGCGCCAGAGCACCGTCAACTGGTCTGACTGCAAGGGCGATTCGTCCAGAGCGCCGCCGTACCACTCCAGAACGAGCGGGTGCGGCCCGGCCTCGTCCCCTCGTTGCTCGCAGGCCAGCAGAAAGGCACCGAGCAAGGGGCCGCGAAGCGAAGGCTCGTCACGGGCCAGGTCGGACAGCTTGGCCAGCACAGGGCTGCGGGCGGAGAGCAGGAGGAGTTGGACGGCTTCTATCAGCTCCAGCAGCTCGTCGTTCATCTCGTCCTCTTCGGGATCCTTCGTACGGTCCCTCTTGCGGCAGTACTCGCGGGTGGCGGCGATCAGCGCGTTCAACGGTTTCTCGGGAAGGGCGGGTCCCAGCAGCCCGTATGCACGGATGGCCGTCCACCGGAGGTTCTCGTCCTCGCCCACACACCAGTCGTGAAGGATCTCCGGAATGGCCGGTGCTCGCAGAAGGTGGGCCAGTGTGAGGGTGTTGGCGGCGGCCAGCCGGGCGGCGTAACTCCTGCCTCTGGCCCACGGTTCGACGAGATGTGCCAGTCCGGAGGAGAGATCGGACTTGGTGAGTACCGCCGCCGCGGCGGAGGCTCTGGTGCGGACGAGAGGTCTGGGGTCGGTCGCGAGTTCCCGGAGCCACGAGACGAGGGCGGCGCGCGCCGAGGGGTAGAGCATCCACGCCGTGTCCAGCAGCCGGGTCGGCAGGGTGTCGTCTTTGAAGGCGGCCATGTACTGGTCAACGGGGCCCCACGCGGTCAGCTCGGCCTCGTGGTAGCCGCGCGCTCGGGCGAGACCGAGGCGGGCGCGGCGCGAGCTACCGAACACGGGCACGCCTTCACGTATCGCCGGATTCTCGGTGGCGTGGAGAAGACGGAACAACCTGTCGGACAGTTCCGCCGCGAGAGCGTACGGCGCCCCGTCGAAGACGCTCAGCGAGATGAGGAATGCCTTGTCGCGCAGATGTGTGCCCTCGTCCGTGAGCCAGGACTCGACCTGCGTCTGTGCGGACTGAGCTCCGTAGGAGGAGAGTTCTTCCTCGGTGGCTCCGCCGGCGATCACCGAGAGAAGCCGCTGCGCGAAGTCCGCCGCCTCCCCAGGGGTGTGATCCTCATCGAGGAAGCCGCGTACCGCCGCTAGGTCCCGGACCTGTTCCCAACCTGACGCACCCTGACACGAACGGACATGCGCCGCCAGTACGTCTTCGCAGGAGGGCGGTTCCCAGGCCAGGTGCGCCAGGTTGCGCCGGGTGGCGGACTCGGTGACCGTGATGACCAGATGGCCGTCAACGCGTGCCAACTGCTCTCGTATGGCGAACAGATGGGTCTCCCGAAGCGGCCGGGTCCGGCTCACCGACATGTCGGCCAGCAGAAATCCGGCGGGGACGCCGAGGAGATCGCGTACCGCCACCGGTGATGTGGTGGAATCGATGGAGCGGACATGTTCGACACCCAGCCGGTGGAGCAGCATCAGGGCGGCGGAGCGGCGACCCGTGGAGTCTCCGCCCGAGAGGACGAGTACGCGTTCGCTGCGCAGGCGGGTCAGTGCCTCGGCGAAGAGCGCGCTCTCCACGAAGGTGACGGACATCCGGGCAAGGGAGTCCGCCGGGATTTCGCCGGACAGGGCGGGCGTCTCGCGGTCTCCGCCGATCTGGATGTTGAGGTTGCCGTGTACCTCGCCACCGCCGGTCAGGCCGTACTGATTGCCGTGGACAAGGTTTCCGGCCAGATTCCCGGGGCTGTGTTCGATGAGATCTCGCCTGGCAGCCCAGGCCGGCGGCCGCTGTTCGGGGGCCGCGTCCGTCCTTTCCTGTTTCTCCTGTTTCTCTTCCTCTTCGGCCCCCGTCGGCTTCGTGTCGTCGCTCGCCGTCTCCGGCTGCGCCGCGCTCACGGCCGGTCCTTCCGGGGGGTCCTGTCGAAGGAGAAGTTGAGGTCACCATGGTTGGTGCCGCCGGCGATGCCGTACTGGTCCCCCATGATCCGCGTGCCGACGGGTGATTGCGGTTCCGTCGGCTTTCCCGTTACCGGCGCACCGCTCACGTCGGGCGCGTCCGGCTCCGACTCCACGGTCCGCGCACTGCCCGTCTGAGCCGGCTCGGACGCGGGAGCCGGCCCGTGCAGCCACGCGGAGAGCCGGCCGTTCTTGCTCCCGGGTGCGATGTGGTGGAAGTCCTCCGGCCGGATACCGGGATGGCCGTGTCGCACAATCCCCTGGTGTACGGAGTCCGAGACGCAGAGCGCGAAGTCGTCGGGACGTTCCCGCAAAGCGTCCCGCAGCAGTTGCGCGTCGAGTAGGCGGCAGGCGTGATTGAGGTCGGAGCCCACCCAACCGTCGTGGGCGTCAATGGTGACGTACCCGGTCGCGAGGACGGCGCGCAGCCGGATCTGTGCGCTGCTGGAGGCCATGCGGTTGGTCTTGCGCAGCTGGACCGGTACCTCGGCGAGCAGGGTGCGCAGCAGAACGCTCACCGGAGCGTTGGCGTCGATCAGTTCCATCACCGAGTCGCCACGGTCGGCGCGCAGTCGCTGGGCGGAGTCAATGCCTGCGGCGTCCAGGGTCTGATCGGCGATGTCGTAGAGCATCCGGCGCAGGAACGACTGCTCGATGTCGTCGCGGTCGCTGTAGCGCTCGATGTCGAGGAGGAGAATCGTGCGGTTCACAGGGGTGTTCATGGTCGCCTCTCGGTCGGTTTGCCGAACGACGACAGACTGACCGGAACCGGGACTGAGCGGTGAGGGCGTATGACTCTGACGAAGTGTGACCGTGTGCACAGACGCGGTCGGGACCTTCAGCCGTTTCCGCCCACCCGGCGCAGAACATCCGGGCGCAGGATGATCAAAGTGCGTCGGCCGGTCATGATGACCTTGCGCTCACGTAATTCTTTGAAGAGGCGCTGCACCATCTCGCGCGAGGCGCCGATGGAACCCGCGAGTTCCATTTTGCTCAGCGGTACGGCCAGTTCGATGCCTTCCGGGATGGTGCGGCCGTGGGTCCTGGCCAGCTCAAGCAGCAGAGCGGCGAGGCGCTCACGCACGGTGAGCGAGGCGAACTCCAGACGTCTGCGGTCGCCGGCTCGGCTGCGGTCGCTGGCGAGGCCGAGAAGTTGCAGCATGGCTTCGGGGTACTCCGCCAGATACTTCCGGAATCCGTCGTGGTCGATCACTGCTGCCCGGACTGGTTCGAGCGCGGTGACGGTGGCCGAGCGTGGCCTTCCGGTGAGAGCGGCCGACTCGCCGATGATGTCCCCGGGGCCACGGAGGGCCAGGAGCATCACATATCCGTTGGGCGCGGTGGTGGTGACCTTGGTCCAGCCCTGCAGGACCAGCAGGATGTGGGCCGACGGCTCGAACTCGCGCAGCAGTACCGCGCGACGCGCGAACCGCATCTCGCGCCCCAGGGTGAGCAACCCCTCACGTTCAGTGGCTTCGAGCCGGGCCAGGTAAGGGACCCGGTCGTCGAGACCGTCGTCGCCGGGAGTCGGCACCCGTACCATCGCGCCTCCCGTCCCTCGTCCAGGCCTCTCGTCCAGGCCTCAGGGATCAACGTACTGAAGTGGGCATCCGTCAGGGCGGGAACAGGCAAGAGTGCCCTGTTGACAAGCCCTCCTGGGCTGGGAAGCCGGTGGCGTCCGGGCCTGTCGGCATTTGTTTTGACCGGAGTCGATGAGGTAGGTACGCTCAGACCTTGTGCCTGGGGTGTGCCTGGGCTCCTGTGCGTGTCCTCAACCGCATGGTGAGTTCGGACAAAGGCCACCGCGATCTGCGCTTTCCTCGCCTCCAGCGGGATCTTGCAGTATCCGACACACCCGACCGCGTGGGTCGGGGAGTGTTCCAGGTTAGTTTCACCGACGGCACACAGAAACCGGAGAAGTAGTGCCTACGATCCAGCAGCTGGTCCGGAAGGGCCGGCAGGACAAGGTCGAGAAGAACAAGACGCCTGCCCTCGAGGGTTCCCCTCAGCGCCGGGGCGTCTGCACGCGTGTGTTCACGACCACCCCGAAGAAGCCCAACTCCGCCCTGCGGAAGGTCGCGCGTGTGCGGCTGACCTCCGGTATCGAGGTCACGGCTTACATTCCGGGTGAGGGACACAACCTGCAGGAGCACTCCATCGTGCTCGTGCGTGGTGGCCGTGTGAAGGACCTGCCGGGTGTTCGCTACAAGATCATCCGCGGTTCCCTGGACACCCAGGGCGTCAAGAACCGCAAGCAGGCCCGCAGCCGCTACGGCGCCAAGAAGGAGAAGTAAACAATGCCTCGTAAGGGCCCTGCCCCGAAGCGCCCGGTCATCATCGACCCGGTCTACGGTTCTCCTCTTGTCACGTCGCTGATCAACAAGCTTCTGCTCAACGGCAAGCGTTCCACCGCCGAGCGGATCGTCTACGGCGCCATGGAAGGCCTCCGCGAGAAGACCGGCAACGACCCGGTCATCACGCTGAAGCGCGCGCTTGAGAACGTCAAGCCCTCGCTCGAGGTCAAGTCCCGCCGCGTCGGCGGCGCCACCTACCAGGTGCCGATCGAGGTCAAGCCCGGTCGCGCCTCCACCCTCGCGCTGCGCTGGCTGGTCGGCTACTCCCGCGCCCGTCGCGAGAAGACCATGACCGAGCGCCTCATGAACGAACTGCTCGACGCCTCCAACGGCCTCGGCGCTTCGGTCAAGAAGCGTGAGGACACGCACAAGATGGCCGAGTCCAACAAGGCCTTCGCGCACTACCGCTGGTAGCCGGCGCCCACATCGAGACCGAGAGAAGATTGAGCCTCATGGCCACCACTTCGCTTGACCTGGCCAAGGTCCGCAACATCGGGATCATGGCCCACATCGACGCGGGCAAGACGACCACCACCGAGCGGATCCTGTTCTACACCGGTGTGAGCTACAAGATCGGTGAAGTCCACGACGGCGCTGCCACGATGGACTGGATGGAGCAGGAGCAGGAGCGCGGCATCACGATCACGTCTGCCGCGACGACCTGTCACTGGCCGCTCGACGATGTCGATCACACGATCAACATCATCGACACCCCGGGTCACGTCGACTTCACCGTCGAGGTGGAGCGTTCGCTCCGCGTCCTCGACGGCGCCGTCACCGTGTTCGACGGTGTGGCGGGCGTCGAGCCGCAGTCCGAGACCGTATGGCGACAGGCGGACCGCTACGGCGTGCCGCGTATCTGCTTCGTCAACAAGCTCGACCGGACCGGCGCGGAGTTCCACCGCTGCGTCGACATGATCTCGGACCGCCTCGGCGCGGTCCCGATCGTGATGCAGCTCCCGATCGGTGCCGAGGCCGACTTCAAGGGCGTCGTCGACCTCGTGTCGATGAAGGCCTTCGTCTGGTCCGCCGAGGCCACCAAGGGCGAGATGTACGACGTCGTCGACATCCCGGACACGCACACCGAGGCCGCCGAGGAATGGCGCGGCAAGCTTCTCGAGGTCGTGTCCGAGAACGACGACGAGATGATGGAGCTGTACCTGGAGGGCCAGGAGCCCACCGAGGAGCAGCTGCACACGGCGATCCGCCGTATCACGCTCGCCTCCAAGGGCGCGGCCGACTCCGTCACCGTCACGCCCGTCTTCTGCGGGACCGCGTTCAAGAACAAGGGCGTCCAGCCCCTGCTCGACGCGGTCGTGCGCTACCTGCCCTCCCCCCTCGACGTCGACGCCATCGAAGGCCACGACGTCAAGGACCCGGAGCAGATCGTCAGGCGCAAGCCGTCCGACGACGAGCCGTTCGCCGGCCTCGCCTTCAAGATCGCGAGCGACCCGCACCTGGGCAAGCTCACCTTCGTCCGGATCTACTCCGGTCGCCTCACGGCCGGCACCGCGGTGCTGAACTCCGTGAAGGGCAAGAAGGAGCGCATCGGCAAGATCTACCGTATGCACGCGAACAAGCGTGAGGAGATCGAGTCGGTGGGCGCCGGTGACATCGTCGCCGTCATGGGCCTGAAGCAGACCACCACCGGTGAGACGCTGAGCGACGACAAGAACCCGGTGATCCTGGAGTCCATGGACTTCCCGGCGCCGGTCATCCAGGTCGCGATCGAGCCCAAGTCCAAGGGCGACCAGGAGCGTCTGGGTGTCGCCATCCAGCGCCTCGCGGAGGAGGACCCCTCCTTCCAGGTTCACTCGGACGAGGAGACCGGCCAGACCATCATCGGTGGTATGGGCGAGCTTCACCTCGAAGTGCTTGTCGACCGCATGAAGCGCGAGTTCCGCGTGGAGGCGAATGTCGGTAAGCCGCAGGTCGCTTACCGTGAGACGATCCGCAAGGCCGTCGAGCGTATCGACTACACGCACAAGAAGCAGACCGGTGGTACCGGCCAGTTCGCGAAGGTGCAGATCGCGCTGGAGCCCATCGAGGGCGGCGACGCGACCTACGAGTTCGTGAACAAGGTGACCGGTGGCCGTATCCCCAGGGAGTACATCCCCTCGGTGGACGCGGGTGCGCAGGAGGCCATGCAGTTCGGCATCCTCGCCGGCTACGAGATGGTGGGCGTGCGCGTCACCCTTCTCGACGGTGGCTACCACGAGGTCGACTCCTCCGAGCTCGCCTTCAAGATCGCCGGTTCGCAGGCGTTCAAGGACGGTGCCCGCCGGGCGTCGCCCGTGCTTCTCGAACCGATGATGGCCGTCGAGGTCACCACGCCCGAGGACTACATGGGCGATGTCATCGGCGACCTCAACTCCCGCCGTGGCCAGATCCAGGCCATGGAGGAGCGCAGCGGCGCTCGCGTCGTGAAGGGCCTCGTGCCCCTCTCGGAGATGTTCGGCTACGTCGGAGACCTCCGCAGCAAGACGTCGGGTCGCGCAAGCTACTCGATGCAGTTCGACTCCTACGCCGAGGTTCCCCGGAACGTCGCCGAGGAGATCATCGCGAAGGCCAAGGGCGAGTAGCTCGTCCCGAGCACGCTTTAGGCTTGTCACCGGCAAGCCCTGGGGCCGCCGGACAACGCGTACGGGAGACCGTGCGAGTGTCCGGTGCCCCGGGCCCCGGCATCCCAGCAAAGATCACCTGGCGCCGATGAGTAAGGCGTACAGAACCACTCCAGGAGGACCCCAGTGGCGAAGGCGAAGTTCGAGCGGACTAAGCCGCACGTCAACATCGGCACCATCGGTCACATCGACCACGGTAAGACGACCCTCACGGCCGCCATTACCAAGGTGCTGCATGACGCGTACCCGGACCTGAACGAGGCCTCGGCCTTCGACCAGATCGACAAGGCTCCCGAGGAGCGCCAGCGCGGTATCACCATCTCCATCGCGCACGTCGAGTACCAGACGGAGTCGCGTCACTACGCGCACGTCGACTGCCCCGGTCACGCGGACTACATCAAGAACATGATCACGGGTGCGGCGCAGATGGACGGCGCCATCCTCGTTGTCGCCGCGACCGACGGCCCGATGCCGCAGACCAAGGAGCACGTGCTCCTGGCCCGCCAGGTCGGCGTGCCGTACATCGTCGTCGCGTTGAACAAGGCCGACATGGTGGACGACGAGGAGATCCTCGAGCTCGTCGAGCTCGAGGTCCGTGAGCTCCTCTCCGAGTACGAGTTCCCGGGCGACGACCTGCCGGTCGTCAAGGTCTCGGCGCTCAAGGCGCTCGAAGGCGACAAGGAGTGGGGCCAGACCGTCCTCGACCTGATGAAGGCCGTCGACGAGTCGATCCCGCAGCCCGAGCGTGACGTCGAGAAGCCGTTCCTCATGCCCATCGAGGACGTCTTCACGATCACCGGCCGTGGCACGGTCGTCACCGGCCGTATCGAGCGCGGTGTGCTCAAGGTCAACGAGACCGTCGACATCGTCGGTATCAAGACCGAGAAGACCACCACCACGGTCACCGGCATCGAGATGTTCCGCAAGCTGCTCGACGAGGGCCAGGCCGGTGAGAACGTCGGTCTGCTCCTCCGTGGCATCAAGCGCGAGGACGTCGAGCGCGGCCAGGTCATCATCAAGCCCGGTTCGGTCACGCCGCACACCGAGTTCGAGGCCCAGGCCTACATCCTGTCGAAGGACGAGGGTGGCCGTCACACCCCCTTCTTCAACAACTACCGCCCGCAGTTCTACTTCCGTACGACTGACGTGACCGGCGTCGTGACCCTCCCCGAGGGCACCGAGATGGTCATGCCGGGCGACAACACCCTCATGACGGTCGCGCTGATCCAGCCGGTCGCCATGGAGGAGGGCCTGAAGTTCGCCATCCGTGAGGGTGGCCGGACCGTGGGCGCCGGCCAGGTCACCAAGATCAGCAAGTAATCGCTGATCGACCTGGTAGCTCCCGCACGAGCAGCCAAGAAGTGGGGCGCCCGCCCCGGGGGTGTGGGGGGCCCCCGGGCTCTGACGGCGGGGCCGCGGGGGGGGGGGA